>NZ_JALKFU020000155.1 GCF_023242965.2 Frankia sp. AgKG'84/4 | reverse complement strand
GGCCGACCGGGTCCGCACCGCGCTGCTCACCGCCGTCAGCCACGACCTGCGCACCCCGCTGGCCGCCGCGAAGGCCGCCGTCACCGGTGTGCGTAGCGGCGCCCTGCTCGCCGCGGACGAGCGCGACGAGCTGCTCGCCACCGCTGACGAGGCCCTCGACCGGCTGACCCGGCTGGTGGAGAACCTGCTGGACATGTCCCGCCTGCAGGCCGGCGCGCTGTCCGTGTTCCCCCGCCCGATCGGGCTGGAGGACGTCGTCCCGCGCGCCCTCGACGAACTCGGCCCACCGGCCCGCGCCATTCCCATCCGCCTGCCCGACGACCTGCCCACCGTCAAGGCCGACCCGGCGCTGCTGGAGCGGGTGCTGGTCAACCTCGTCGCCAACGCCCTGCGCCATTCTCCCAGCGACCGCCCGCCGGTGATCACCGCGAGTGCCCTTGCCGACGTCGTCGAGCTACGGGTCGTCGACCACGGGCCCGGCATCCCGGCCGCCGCCCACGAACGGGTCTTCCAGCCGTTCCAGCGCCTCGGCGACCGGGACAACACCACCGGTGTCGGCCTCGGCCTCGCTCTGTCCCGCGGCCTCGCCGAAGCCATGCGCGGCACGCTCACCCCCGAGGAGACCCCCGGCGGCGGTCTCACGATGGTCCTCGCCCTGCCCGCCGCCGAACTCATGCCGGCTCCTGGCCTGACGCACGCGGACATCGCCTGATTCACCGCCGTCCCCGAGCCCGTTCGGAGGCGGCAGACGCCGGGGTGACGACCACGTTCGCACCAGGCGGCCGGGCCAGGTGGGTCACACCCGCAGTACGGCGAGGTCGACGTCGCCCCGCCAGGCAGCGTGCCGCCGGCCGTTGACCGCCTGCGTTGGCGCGGCCCGGCTGACATCGCCCCTGCCCGGCTGTCAGGTGAACTGGCTTACGAGGTCCGGTGGCCGCTGGCAGTAGGGATTGCGCCGGGGGCGACGGTGGGGATCGATGCGGTGGGGTGGAATGAGCTGGGGCAGCTGATGGTCGTCGAAGACGATGTCCCAGCCGTCGTGGTGCACCCGCCGATGGTGGGTACCGCATAGCAGCACCAAATTGTGGAGCGCCGTCACGCCCCCGCAGGGCCAGTGGATCACATGATGGCCTTCGCACCATGACGGTGGGCGATCACAGCCCGGAAACACGCAGCCACGATCGCGGACGGCCAGGGCCCGCCGCAGCGCCGGCGGAATCGTCCGGGTGGTTCGGCCAACGTCCAGCGGCACCCCCTGCGGATCCAGCAGGATCCGCGTCACCTCGGCGTCGCAGCTCAGCCGGTTCAGGACCCCGCGGGGCAGGGGCAGACCCCAGCTCGTCTCGGCCAGCTCCTTACCACCGGCCAGCAGCGTCGCCCAGGGAACGGTGACGAGCAGATGCGGCCGGACCCCACCAGAGGTGGGCACCACCCCGGCCCCCAGCGCACGGCCGACGAGTTCGACCAGGGCGTCCGCACGGCGGCGCGTCGGGCTGCGCCGATCCGGCGCACCATCCTCACCTGGCGAGGGCGCCGCGAGACCATCGAGTGCGGTCCGCAGCAACGCCGCGCCCTCGGCGTCGAGCTCGCCGTGGATCAACGTCGTGCCCCAGGGCGTGTCCGTCAGCGAGAACCGACGCATCGACGCCGGATCGCGCATCCGCTCATCGGCCGGTCCCGGCCAGCGACCACCTCGGCTCCCGCCCGCGTCGCCGTCCTCTCCCTCGCCGGCGTGATCGCCCTCGGCCGCGCTGTCACCGTTCGGCCCGCCATCCGGACCCTCGGCGCCGGATGCTCCGCCGGCCGCGTTCGACGCCGGACCGCCCGCCGGGTCGCCGCCGCTCCCGCCGGCTTCGGACCCGCCTGCCTGGGGATCATCACCGCCGGACGAGGTGTCCACTGTTGTCAGGTGCTCGCGCAGTCGCGCGGCGAGTCTGACAAGCTGGTGGGGATCGAGGCTGCGGGCGTGATCGAGCAGCGCCCGCTCGGCGGCGGCCCGCTGTTCGGGACTGATGCCGCCGGGCAGCGCGCGCATCGCCTCGCAGATCACCCGGGCCTGCTCGGCGCCGATGTCGCCGGCCGCCAATGCCTGCCCGGTCGCCCTGCACGGATCGTCCAGATCTCGGGCCACCGCCACCTGGCGCCGCGCGTCCAGCGGCGCGAGCGTCAGCCGCTCCCGCAGCCAACTCGGAAGATCTGCGGCGCCCTGTCGGACCGCGAAACCGCGGTTGAACGCGTCCACCAGAACCTGGCCCCGCACCGCCGTCAGCCGGGAACCAAGCTCATGCAGACCCTCGATCAGACCTTCCAGTTCACTGTCGGACAGGTGCCACGGGTCCTCCTCCAGCATGCCGCCGACCTGCTCACTGATCACCGCCATCCGCGCGGGCAGCCCGCTCGCGGCCACAACGCCGACTCCGTCGCCGACGGCCTCGTCTCCGTCCATGACCATGACCATGAGCGAAACCGTAGATCGCCGACCGACCGGATGTCGAACTCACGTTCGATGCCTGTGGATATCGCGGATCCTGTGGACAGGGCGCCCCCGGCAGGTCGCTACGCCCAGCGACTGCCCGCACACCCACCATCGGATCCGCGCATCAACCCGCCAGGGTGATCAGGCTGGCGCTGCTCATCGGCGTCACCTCCCACGTCGACGAGGGCGTCGCCGACCTGCCCTTCGTCGCCGATGACCTGCGTGAGCTCGACACCGTCCTGACGGCGAACGGCTACGGCACAGGGCTTACGACCGCCCGTCCGATCCGAACTCGCTGTGCTTCGCGGTCGAGACGTTCGTCCGCGCCGCCGCGGGGGGCCGACTTCGCTGCTGGTCCTGGGCGGGCACGGCATGCACAGCGCCGGGGTGGACTGGCGTGGGCTCCGAGCCGGCCTGACCCGCGGGCCCCGGGGCCTGGCACGGCCCCGTTCAGCCGAGGATGCCGCGTTCGTAGGCGACGGCCACGGCGGCGGCGCGGTCGCGGACGCCGAGCTTGTTGTACAGGTGGATGAGGTGCGTCTTGATCGTCGCCTCGCTGACCATGAGCTCGCGGGCGGCGGCCTGGTTGGTGGCGCCGGCGGCGACGAGGCGCAGCACGTCGAGTTCGCGAGGGCTCAGACTGTCGGGTTCGCGGGCGCCGACCCGGCCCATCAGGGTGCCGGCGACGGACGGCGCGAGCACCGACTGTCCCGCGTGCGCGGCGCGCACGGCGCGGACGAGCTCGTCGCGCCGGGCGTCCTTGAGCAGGTAGCCGGTAGCGCCGGCCTCGATCGCCGGCAGCACGTCCCGGTCGCTGTCGAAGGTCGTCAGCACGAGCACGCGGGCGGGATTGCCGCGCGCCCGTAGCCGGGTGATGGCCTCGACGCCGCCCGTTCCGGGCATCCGCAGGTCCATGAGGATCACGTCCACCTCGGATTCCTCGGCCCGCGCTACGGCCTCGGCGCCGTCGGCAGCCTCGGCGACGACCTCGAAGTCCGGGTCGCCCGCGAACACCCCGCGCAGGCCGTCGCGGACGATCGGATGGTCGTCGACGATCAGCAGCCGGATCGGCCCGGCCGGCCCGCCGCTCATCGCGCGGCCCGCGCCGCCGCCATGGACTCGGCATCGGACTCGGCATCGGTATCGGCATCGGCATCGGCATCGGCATCGGCCTCGGAGGCCGGCTGTCGCTCGGCCACCGGCTGTCCCGTCGCCTGCGGGCCGGGTACGGCCGGGGGATCGGCGAGGGAGAAGGCGGCGTTGATCGTGGCGCCCTGCCCCGGGCTGGACTCGACGGTGAACGTCGCGGCCAGCGACTCGGCGCGGCGGCGCATCCCGGTCAGACCGAAGCGGCCTGGCGGTGGGCCGGCGGCCGGGTGGAAGCCGGTCCCGTCGTCGGCGATGTCGAGCAGCAGCGTGTCATCGAGGTAGCTGAGGGTGAGTCGGACGCGGGTGGCGCCCGCGTGGCGGGCCACGTTGGCGAGGGCCTCCTGGGCGATCCGGAAGACCGCCGTCTCGATGTCGGCCGGGGCGCGGACCGCCTCGCCGGTGGTGACCACGTCCGCGGGGACCCGCGTGCGCCGCGTCCAGTCCCCGGCCAGGGCCGCCAGCGCCGCGGGGAGGCTGCCCTGCTCGAGCTGCTCGGGGCGCAGGGCCCGCACCGAGCGGCGGGCCTCGGTGAGGTTGGCGCGGGCGAGGGAGTCGGCGAGTTCCAGGTGGCGCTCGCGTTCGGCGCCCTCGACGTCGGCGCGCCGGGCCGCCTCGAGCTGGGTGATGATGCCGGCGAAGCCTTGGGCCAGGGTGTCGTGGATCTCCCCGGCGAGGCGGCCGCGCTCCTCGGCGACGCCGGCCTCGCGGGCCTGGGTGAGCAGCTGGGCGTGCAGGCCGACGTTCTCGTCCATCGTCGCCCGCAGCCGGTCGTTCGCCTCGGCCAGCTCGGCGATCATGCGGCCACGCTCGACGTTCTGCTCCAGCACCCGGTTCATCAGGCGGGCCATGCTGAGCACGGCCACCACGTTGAAGCCGCCCATGATCAGGTAGGTGACGGTGTGGGCGAAGGATCCGTTCGGGTAGCCGGCGGTCTGTGACCCGGCGAGGACGAGGGCGGTGGCGACGAAGCCGGCCAGCCGGCCGCGCCGGCCGAGCTCGTCGGCGAAGAAGTAGCCGGTGAAGGCGAACACGCCGAACCACGGATTCGCCCAGACCAGCACCGCGGCCAGTGCCAGGTGGACGGTGAACACCGCCGTCCGGGTCCGCACCGACAGGCCGCTGACCGGATAGCGGATCAGCGCGGCCGCCCAGAGCGCGGCCACCACCGCGACCGGCACGCCGACGTGGACGTGATCACGGTAGGCACCCAGGTCGGGCAGTGTGATCACGGTGAGCAGCACCGAGACGCCGAGCGTCGGCAGCACCAGCAGCCGGGCGATCCGATCGGACCGGGTCTGCCAGGCCAGCACCTGCGCCGAGATCGCCGGCCCCGGCCGTGAAGCCGCCGCCTCGGCCACCGCGTCGACGCTCATGACAGCCATCGTGTCACCGCCACCGGAACCGGCGGGCGGCGATCGCGCCGCAGGCGACGGCGTAGCCGGCGAGGACCAGCAGCGGCGCGGCGGCCGGCCCGTGCCCTTCCAGGGACGCCTGGACGGCCCGGACGCCGGCGCCGAGCGGGCTGTAGTCACTGATCGTCCGCAGCGGATGGTTCATCTTCGCGCGCGGAATCCACAGGCCGGCGAAGAACATCAACGGGAAGAACACCAGCATGCCCAGCGCGTTCGCGATCCGCTCGGTCCCGGCCAGCGCCGTGACCAGCAGGCCGATGGCCAGCGTCGCGGCGGCCACGAGCAGCAGGGAGAGCACGAAACCCGGTAGCTGGCGGGGCACCGGCACGCCGGCGCAGATCGCGACGACGAGCAGGACGACGTCGATGACGACCCCGACGCCGAGGTAGATCAGGCCCTGCGCGCCGAGCAGGCGCGACGGTGGCACCGGGGTGGTCGACAGCCGGCGCAGAATGCCCTTCTCCCGGTAGCCGGCGAGTACCGCCGGCAGCAGGTTCACCGCCGACATCACGAACACGTACATCATCAGGATCGGCAGGTAGACGCGCAGCGGGCTGAGGCCGCCGTAGGTGTCGCTCGGGCGGCGGGTCGCGGGCACGACGGCGAGCACGACGACCGCGGCGACAGGGATCAGCGCCGTCCAGAGCACCGAGCTGGCGGAGCGGGCGAACAGCCGCGCCTCTACCCGCAGCAGCTCCCGGAACGGGCGCCGCCGCACCGGGCAGGCCGGCGGCGCGAGAGGTGTCGACGTCATCACGTACTCCTCGGGTGGAAGGGGGTCCGGCCGGGCGGCGCGGCTCAGGACGCAGCCGACGACGTCAGCGCGAGGTAGGCGTCGTCGAGGCTGGGCTGTTCGACGCGCAGCCGGTGGGCGAGCACGCCGGCCCGGGCCAGGTGCGCGGTGACGGTGGACAGCGCGTCGGCGTCGCCGACGACGAGCACTTCGTCGCCGTGCCGGCTGACGGACTCGATGCCCGCCAGCGCGGCGAGGCGGGTGTCGTCGAGCGGCGCGGAGGGCACGAAGCGGAGGCGCTGCCCGGCGTCGAGGCGGGTGGTCAGCGCGGACGGCGAGTCGCAGGCGAGGACCCGGCCGGCGTCGATGACCGCGACCCGGTCGCACAGTCGTTCGGCCTCGGCCATGAAGTGGGTGACGAGCAGGATCGTGACGCCGCGCTCGCGCACCGAGGAGATGAGCTCCCAGGTGTCGCGGCGGGCGGCCGGGTCCAGGCCGGTCGTCAGCTCGTCGAGGATCGCGACCTTCGGCCGCCCGACGAGCGCCAGCGCGATGGACAGCCGCTGGCGCTGCCCGCCCGACAGCTTCCCGAACCGGACCCCGCCGTGGCGGCCGAGCCCGAGGACGTCGAGCAGCTCGCCCGGGTCGGCGGGGTGTGGGTAGAAGGAGGCGAACAGGTCGATGGCCTCGCGCACCCGCAGGTTCGGCTGCAGGTCGCTGTCCTGGAGCTGGACGCCCAGGCTCGCGGTCACCGCGCCGCGGTGCAGGGCCGGGTCGCGGCCAAGCACCCGCACCGCGCCGCCGTCCGGCCGACGCAGCCCGGCGACGCACTCGACCGTCGTCGTCTTCCCCGCCGCGTTCGGCCCGAGCAGGCCGAAGATCTCACCTTCCGCCACGGAGAACGAGATGTCGCGCACGGCGACCCGCTCCCCGTACACCTTGTGCAGCCGGGCCACCTCGACCACCGTCATCGGATCCGTCCTTCCGCGTGCACCTCTGTCGTGGACGGTTGTGACGATCCCGCGACGGCGGCACCGGCCACATCGCCTCGCCGGCTAGAGATCACCGGCCACCGGGTGGACGGCCGCCCTCCACCGATCGGTTGATGTCGCCGGAGTCGTCCCAGGTCTCGGCGCCAACGGCCGTTCGCAGGACACGGGCGGGGGACGGCGGGGCCAGGCCCCGGGACGTCAGCTGGTGCGGCGGGCGGTGGGCAGCGGGCCGAGCAGCGCGGTGCGCAGGGCGGGGCCGAGGGCACGGACGATTTCATCGGCGGTCATCGACGCGAGCGGTTCGGCGGCGATGACGTAGCGGGTGAGGATGAGGCCGCCGACCTGGGTGACGAACGCGCCGGCCCGGCGGTGGGCGTCGGCGCCGCCGATGCGCTCGGCGAGGCGTTCGACCAGCTGGCGGTGGATGCCGTCGCGCAGCATCGCCGCGAACCCGGGGTCGCTCGCCGCCGCGCGCATCGCGGCCAGCAGCGGCACGCCCGTGTCCGGGTTGTCCCACGTCCTCACCAGGGTGGGGATGAGCCGCTGCGGCAGCGTCTCCAGATCGCCCTGCAGCAGGCCCCCCAGCAGGTCCGCCGGACTGAGGGTGAGTTCGAGGACCGCGGCGAACAGGCCGGCCTTGGAGCCGAAGTAGTAGCTGATCAGCGCCGCGTCGACGCCGGCCTCGGCAGCCAGCGAACGCATCGTGACCGCGTCGTAGCCTTCGCGGCGGAACCGGGCGCGGGCCACCGCGAGGATCTCGGCGCGCACGTCCGGGCTGCCGGGCCGCCGCCCGCGCCGCGGCGAAGAATTCATCACGGTTGAACTACGGTAGCCGCGGCGCGCACGGTCGGTCCAGCCCCACCGGACTGGAGGACCACCGCCATGACCCCACCGACGACCCCGACGACCCCGACGACCCCGACGACCCCGACGACCCCGACGACCCCGACGACCGCGACGACCGCGCTCGCACCTCCCGTCGACCACCGCGGCCCACGCCCGATAGGCCAGCCGGCCGGCGCCGCGGGTCCGCGGTCCGCACCCGCCGCTGCCGCGCGCCACACCCGGGTGCTGGTGGTCACCTGCCTCGCGCTGGCCACCGTCGTGTCCGCCATGTCGTCGCTGAACGTCGCGCTGCCGTCCATCGCCACGGACACGCACGCCTCCCAGACCCGGCTGTCCTGGATCATCGATGCGTACAGCCTGTTCTTTGCCGCGCTGCTGCTGCCGGCGGGCGCCCTCGGCGACCGGTTCGGACGCCGGCGCGCCCTGCTCGCGGGCCTGGTCGTCTTCGGCGCCGCCTCGGCGGCGGCACCGTTCACCAGCAGCGCGACGGCGCTGATCGGGCTGCGCTGCCTGCTCGGCGTCGGCGGCGCGCTGGTGATGCCGGCGACCCTGTCGACGATCACCGCGACGTTCCCGCGCGAACGGCGGGCGGCGGCGGTCGGCGTCTGGGCGGCGGTCGCCGGGTCGAGCGCGATCCTCGGCGTGCTCGCCTCCGGGCTGCTGCTGGAGGCGTTCTCGTGGCGGGCGGTGTTCGTCCTCGGCGTCGGGCTCGCGGTGGTCTCCATCGCCGGGACCTGGAGGTTCGTGCCCGACTCCGCCGCCGGCGACACCCCGGCGATCGACGTGGCGGGAGCCGCGCTCTCGGTCGCCGGCCTCGGCGCGCTCGTCTACTCGATCATCGAGGCGCCGGAGCAGGGCTGGCGCTCCGCCGCCACCCTGACCGGGCTCGGGATCGGCGTGGCGCTGCTCGCCGGGTTCGTCGCCTGGGAGCTGCGCACGGCCGCGCCGCTACTGGACCCCCGCCTGTTCGCCCGGCCCCGGTTCGCGGCCGGCACGCTGTCGATCTTCCTGCAGTTCTTCGCCTTCTTCGGCATGATCTTCGTGTCGATGCAGTACCTCCAGCTCGTCCGCGGCGACAGCCCCCTGATCGCCGCGGTCAGCGTGCTGCCGCTGACCGCCGGCCTGATGCCCGCCGCCCGACTCGCCCCGAAGATCGTGGCCAGGGTCGGTGCCCGGGCCTGCTGCGTCGCCGGACTCGCACTCGCGACCGTCGGCCTGGTCGTGCTGTCCCTGCTGACGCAGGACAGCTCGTACCTGCTCGTGGCGGCCGGCCTCTACCCGCTCGGCCTGGGCATGGGCCTCGCGATGACGCCCGCCACCACCGCGATCACCGACAGCCTGCCCGCCGGTCTGCAGGGTGTCGGCTCGGCCGTGAACGACCTGTCCCGCGAACTCGGCGGCGCGCTGGGCATCGCCGTGCTCGGCAGCCTGCTCGGCTCGACCTACCGCTCGCACCTGGCGTTGCCCGCCGCCGTGGCGCCAGACCTCGCCGCGCAGGCCCGCTCGTCGTTCGGCCTGGCCGCCCACCTCGGCGAACCGATCCGCGGCCACGCGCAGGCGGCATTCGTCGACGGCATGGCTGTCGCGCTGACCGGTGGCGCCGCCGCGACCGCGCTGGCCGCGCTCGCCGTGGCCCTGCTGCTGCGACGCCCGTCCCATCCCGCCGAGGGCTGACCACGGACGCTCTCAGGGGGTCGCGACCAGGCGGCCCGTCAGCACTGCCCGGCCCGTCAACGGAGAAACACCGATGGCACCCCGGTGCGGGCGTGTGGATCGACCCCGTCTCACCGCGCCGGCGTCACGCACCCCGTACCACCAGCGGCGACCCGGCACTGTGACGACGGGCAGCCGTACGCGCACGGTCTGGCGCGCACCGCCTGAACGCACCCATCCCAGGGCGATGTACCGTACGCCGGTCCCGGGCGATCGCGCGTCGGAGTTCCGGGGCCGCTGTCGGGACGGAGAATCGGACACGATCTCCCGAATCGTGGCGGTACCGCGGCCGTCTCGGCCCGCGGGCCGGCACGGACCCGGTGGCGCGCCGGCGGCGACGTACCCCGCCCCGGCGCATCCCTGCCCCCGGTGCGCGCCTTGGGAGTGACTGTACGTGACGCGTCGCACGGACGCGGCGGCGCCCAGTGCCGGGCCCCGCTGGCGTCGTCTGCCCACCCCTGCCCTGATCGCCGTGCTCACGGCGCTCGTCGGCCTGATCGACATCGTGACCGCGATCAGCCATCGGCCGATCCGCTGGACGTGGATCGGCCGACTGATCCCCGGCATGATCACCGACGCGGCGGCCGGCACGAGCGTCGGCGCCGGCCTGCTGCTCGTCGGCCTCGCCCACGGCCTGCGCCGCGCCGAACTCGTCGGCCTCGACG
>NZ_JALKFU020000154.1 GCF_023242965.2 Frankia sp. AgKG'84/4 | reverse complement strand
GCCCGCGTCGGCCCCGGCCGGCTCTCTCGTCCACCGCGACGCCGCCGGGTGGTCGGCGGCGTTGCCGGCCGACTGGCGGCTCGCCGGTGGCGGTCCCGCCCGTCTGCGGGCCAGCGCGCCGGCGGAATACCCGGACCTGCTGGTCGAGGTCCAGGCCAGCGCGGGCGCGTCGTCGATCGGTGCCTGGCGCGACCTGGAACCGGCGGTGCGCTCCACCAGCAGCGGCTACCGTCTGCTGTCCATCCGGCCCGCGGACGGCGGATCCGGGGCCACGGCCGCGATCTGGGAGTTCACCTTCACCTCGGGTGGGCGCACCATCCACGTCCTCGATCTCGGCGTCACCCGCAACGGTCACGGGTACGCGCTGCGCTGGCGGGCGCCGGAGGAGGACTGGTCGGGCTCGCTCGGCCAGTTCCGGACGATCGTGGCGTCGTTCCGTCCCGGATCGTGACGGCGTTCGGACCGCCCGGTCCGAACTCGGCTCGAAGCGGCCGGTCCGGGACAGACCACGGCGTGATGTCGATCGCCCGCCGAGCGTCCACGCGGGTCCGGACCACATCCGGCAGGCGTTGACATTCTCCTCCGAACGGGCCGCTGCCATACAATCCCGGACGGTGCCCAGCCGACCACCTCGGTGCCGATCCCACGTGCAGACCGTGGTGGGCGTGGCGAGCCTCGCATCGGCTGCGGGCGCTGTGTAGGCGTGCCGGCCCGTCCAGTGCCGATCCGTCGGCAAGGCGTCCCGGCCACCGCCGAGGCGGGAGCACGGCAGGCGACGCGGCATATCGTGATACCCAGACGGAGTAGACGTGAAGCGGAGTGTCGGTGACTGATTCAACGATCATCTATACGCACACCGACGAGGCGCCGGCCTTGGCGACGTACTCGTTCCTGCCGGTGGTGCAGGCGTACGCGGCGGCCGCGGGGGTCCCGGTGGACAGCCGCGACATCTCCCTCGCCGGGCGGATCATCGCGAGTTTCCCCGAGCACCTCGAGCCCGCGCAGCGCATCGACGACGCGCTCGCCGAGCTCGGCGAGCTCGCGAAGACGCCCGGGGCGAACATCATCAAGCTGCCGAACATCTCGGCGTCGATCCCGCAACTGCGGGCCGCGGTCGCCGAGCTGCAGGCCAAGGGCTACGCGCTGCCCGACTACCCGGACGACCCGGCGACGGACGCCGAGCGGGAGATCCGGGCCCGCTACGACCGGATCAAGGGCAGCGCCGTCAACCCGGTCCTGCGCGAGGGCAACTCCGATCGCCGCGCCCCCGCCTCGGTCAAGGCCTACGCCCGCGCGCACCCGCACCGGATGGGTGCCTGGAGCGCCGAGTCGAAGACGAACGTCGCGACCATGAGCGCCGACGACTTCCGCTCCACTGAGAAGTCGGCGATCATCGCGGCGGACGACACGCTGCGCATCGAGTTCGTCGGCGACGACGGCTCCACCACGGTCCTGCTGCCGGCGCTGAAGGTCCTCGCCGGCGAGGTCGTCGACGCCTCCGTGCTGCGGGTCGCGGCGCTGCGCGAGTTCCTCACCGAACAGATCGCCCGCGCCAAGGCCGAGAACGTGCTGTTCTCGGTGCACCTCAAGGCCACGATGATGAAGGTCTCCGACCCGATCGTCTTCGGCCACGTGGTCCGCGCCTTCTTCCCGAAGACCTTCGCCGCCCACGGCTCCGCGCTCGCCGCCGCCGGCCTGACGCCCAACGAGGGGCTCGGCGGCATCTACAGGGGCCTGGAGTCGCTGCCCGGCGGCGCGGACATCCGCGCCTCCTTCGACGCCGAACTCGCCGACGGCCCGGCGCTGGCGATGGTCGACTCCGACAAGGGCATCACCAACCTGCACGTCCCCAGCGACGTCATCGTCGACGCGTCCATGCCCGCGATGATCCGCACCTCCGGTCACATGTGGGGCCCGGACGGCGCCGAGGCCGACACCCTCGCGGTCCTGCCCGACTCCAGCTACGCCGGCATCTACCAGGTCGTCCTCGACGACTGCCGCGCCCACGGCGCCTACGACCCGGCGACGATGGGCTCGGTGCCCAACGTCGGCCTCATGGCGCAGAAGGCCGAGGAGTACGGCAGCCACGACAAGACCTTCGAGATCGCCGCGACCGGCACCGTGCGCGTCGTGGGCGCCGCCGGCGAGGCGGTGCTCGAGCAGACCGTCGCCGCCGGCGACATCTTCCGCGCCTGCCAGACGAAGGACGCGCCGATCCGCGACTGGGTGAAGCTCGCCGTCACCCGCGCCCGCGCCGCCGGCGTCCCGGCCGTGTTCTGGCTCGACGAGACCCGCGCGCACGACGCCCGCCTCATCGAGAAGGTCCGCGCCTACCTCACCGAGTACGACACCGCCGGTCTCACCATCGAGATCAAGGCGCCGGTCGACGCGATCGCGTACTCGCTGGAGCGGATCCGCCGTGGCGAGGACACCATCTCCGTCACCGGCAACGTGCTGCGCGACTACCTGACCGACCTGTTCCCGATCCTGGAGCTCGGCACAAGCGCCAAGATGCTCTCCGTCGTCCCGCTGATGAACGGCGGCGGCCTGTTCGAGACCGGCGCCGGCGGCTCGGCGCCCAAGCATGTCCAGCAGCTGGTCAAGGAGAACTACCTGCGCTGGGACAGCCTCGGGGAGTTCCTCGCCCTCGCGGTCAGCTTCGAGCAGTTCGCCGCCGCCACGGGCAACAGCCGCTCGAAGATCCTCGCCGACACCCTCGACCGCGCCACCGCGACCTTCCTCAACGAGGACAAGTCCCCGGCTCGGCGCGTCGGTGGCATCGACAACCGCGGCAGCCACTTCTACCTTGCCCTGTACTGGGCGCAGGAACTCGCCGCGCAGACCGAGGACGCGACGCTCGCCGCGGCGTTCGCGACCCTGGCGAAGTCGCTGACCGAGTCCGAGGCGACGATCGCCGAGGAGCTGCTCGCCGTCCAGGGCCACCCGGCCGACCTCGGCGGCTACTACCAGCCCGACCCGGTGAAGGCCACCGAGGTGATGCGCCCGTCGGTCACCTTCAACGAGGCCCTCACCCTGCTGTCCTGACGCTGTCCTGACGATCGGCCCTACCCACCGGATGGCCCACGGTCTCCCGGTTGCATGACCTTTGACGCCCCGCCCGCCGACCTCGCCGGGCGGGGCGTCGGCTTTCCTCGGCGGTTGCGCGCCCACAGAGGGAACTCGACAGCATTTTCTTCAAAGCAGATCAACTTGCCCCTCACCTGCCGTAGGATTGCCGAGCACCCTCCGGCATACCTGATGACAGGAGATGACATGGCCGTGACCGAAGCCCTCATCAGCGTCCCGGAAGACGTCCGCGAGAGACTGGAACGCATCGCAGGCGAAGCCGGGATGTCACTACGGGCGTACCTGACCCGCCTGGCTCACTCGGTCGAGGTCTACTCCGAGGAGGAGCGGCGCGAGCGCTCGGAGCGGGCGCTGTCCGCCCTGTTCGCCTTCTCGGGCTACAACCCGACACCGGCGGAGGCCGCCGAGCACGAAGCCGACTTCCAGCACTGGCTCGCGCGGTACCGGCAGCCGGCCACGCGATGAACCAACCCCTGCATGTAGTCCTGGACTCGACCGCGATGCTCCTGATCGCCCGCGGCAACCGCCGTGCCTCCCGGCTGGTCTGCCAGGCCGGCGAGGGCGGCGGCATCCATCTGTACGCGCCGACCTGCGCGCTGGTCGAGGCCGACCGCGTTCGCCGCGGCGTCGCCGAGCACATCGCGTCCCTGCCGGGCGTCGGCATCCTGGATCTTGACCTGCCCGCCACCATCGCTGTCGCCCGCCGGCGGACCTGGGGGGCAGCGCACACCCGCCACGCGGCAGCCCCGCTACCCGAACGGCCCGTCGAGGCGGTCATCGCGACCGCAGAGCCGGACCGCTGGGCCGGCGAACCCGTCGAACTGATGAACCTCGCCGCCTGATGGGAGCTACCGGGTCGTTGTAGGGCAGGCTCGGTGCTGGTAGCCGCCGGTTGGTGAGCACTCTCGCCGCCTGAACTGAAGTTGGCGACAGCGGTGGCGGGTCGCCGCGCCGGCGCTGTCGCCGCAACCGTGGCGCTGATCGAGGCCGAGGGTGGCCGGGCCGTCGCCGTGCCGACCGATGTGACCCGGGAGGACGAGGTCGCGCGGCTGATCGAAACCACGATCGCCGCGTTCGGGAGGCGGTCGGCGGCTCTGCCGCCCGCGGCTGAACACGGATGTGAAAGCATGCCGGTGTGGCTGCGCCCGCTCTTGTCCTGTGGGATGTCGACCACACGTTGTTGGACAGCGGTGGCGTCAGCCGGGCGCTGTACTCCCGTGCGTTCGAGCGGGTCGTTGGCCGGGCGCTCGACGAACTGGCCGACCTCACGGGTCGGACCGAGCGGGCCATCGTCCTGGAGACGATGCGGCTCGGCGGTGTCACCGATCCGGAGCGGCTGCTATCCGCCTTCTATCTGGCGATGGTTGACGCCGCCCGCGAGCTGCAGGGCACGATGCGGGCCCGCGGCCACGCACTGGCGGGCGCCCGGCAGGCCGTCGCCGGTCTCGTCGCCGCGGGCGTCGTCCAATCGGTGGTCACCGGAAATCTGCGGCCCGTCGCCGAGACCAAGCTCGCCGCCTTCGACCTGACCGATCATCTTGACCTCGACGTGGGTGGCTACGGCGACGCCGCGCCTGACCGGGCGGTGCTGGTGACCCTCGCCGTCACCCAGGCCGAGGCGGCCCGCGACGTCGTCTATCCCCGGCACCGCGTGGTCGTGATCGGCGACACGATCCACGACGTGAAGGGCGCGCTCGACGCCGGCGTCCGGCCGGTCGGCGTAGCCACCGGCCGCGACAGCGCCGCTGAGCTCACCGCCGCCGGCGCGGCGGCAGTGCTCGCCGACCTCACCGATCTGTCCGCGCTGCGGCTGGCCGTCTTCGGTGCCACTCAATCCTGAAACTGGTACTACGGTTTAGGTGAATTGCCGGCCGATTCGCATTCATGCTGCCTGCCACCAGCCGATTGACCACGACCACTGGGTTCTGGCGATTGTTGGCAGCATTTTCCGCGAGAACAATTCAACCCGCTCCGCCATGCCCTAGGATCAGCGAGAATCTTCTCCGGTGGCAGCAGTGGAAACTGGCCGCCCGAGGCTCGATGTTTCTCCGTGACTCACTCCGGTCGCCCTGGAAAAGCTGACAGGCGAAGACCCGGGTGGAACGAGCAGGTGCGAGGTGAGGATGAGTAGCCGTAACCGCGAACGCCGCAAGGCAAAGCAGAAGGCCCGCGCGGCTCGTGGCCGCGCACGGGCCGCCGAAAGGACAGCGGGACAGGCCGGCGGCGAACCGCACGACAGCGCGTCGCCAGCCGGCGCAATCGACGCGCTGGTCGCGGCGATGTTGAACGCGACGCTCGCCGAGGATGATGCCGCGATCGTGACGTGGGTCGAGATCCTGGCCGAACCACCGGGCGGGTCGATGGCGCGCCGGCTGGTCAACCAGGTGCTGGCCGGATGGTTCGACAACCTCGTCGAGGACACCTGGGAACGCGGCTGGCAGCCTGCCGAAGCGCACCGGGTCGTGAGCCGGCGGGCCGGCCAGGCAGCGGCCCGCCTCGTCGTCGACGCCGTGGCCGCCCAGATGCGCCGCTACGACCCCGCCACCGTCGACGAGCGCTGGCAGGCCCAGCTCCGCGGCCTCGGCGTCCTCGCATGGCGTGACCGAAACGACGACTGGCTCGATGCCTGGGCCGACAACGAAGGACTGGACCGCGCGCAGGCGCTCGTCGAGGTCCTGTTCCTGCTCAAGCTGCTGGCCATGTTGCCGCGGCTCGGGATGCTCTGCCCCCCGCCCGGCACCACCCGACGCGATCCCCCGCCCCACGCCACCCCGCCGTGCGCGAACCCGCGCACCGACCGCGGCACGGATCCCCGCACCCTCGACAAGGTCCGTGCGCTGCTGGCGAAGGCCGAGTCCACCGGGTTCGCCGAGGAGGCCGAGGCGCTGACAGCCAAGGCCCAGCAGCTCATGGCCCGCCACAGCATCGACGACGCACTGCTCGCCGCGGCGGCGGTGAGCCCCGCCGAGCCGGCCGCCCGCCGGGTCGGCATCGACAACCCCTACGAAGTGGCCAAGGCCAGCCTGCTCGACGTGGTGGCCACCGTGAACCGCTGCCGTGCGGTGTGGGCGAAGCATCTCAGCTTCTCGACGGTCGTCGGCTTCGAGGGCGACCTCGACGCCGTCGAGCTCCTGTACACGTCGCTGCTGGTCCAGGCGACGACGGCGATGATGAGGGCGGGATCCCGCCAGGACCACGCCGGACGGTCCCGCACCCGGTCCTTCCGCCAGTCGTTCCTCGCCTCCTTCGCGATCCGCATCGGCCAGCGCCTGCGGATCGCGACCGAACAGGTCAGCGAGCAGGCCGCCGCCGAAGCCGGCGAAGGCCGCCTGCTGCCCGCGCTCGCGGCCCGCACGGGCGCCGTCCGGCAGGCGACCGAGGCGATGTTCCCGCGGATCGTCGCCCAGTCACTGCGCGCGAACGACAGCGAGGGATGGGCCTGCGGTCGGGCCGCCGCAGACCTCGCCTCCCTACGCATTCGCGACGAGGTCACCAGCGAAAGCGGTGGCTAAAGGAATCGGTCGGCGAGATAACGCGCACCACGTCGCGCACCTGCACGTCAAGCCGTGCGCGGTGGAAAACGGCGGTGGCCATTCATGTTCGACCCGAACGGCCCGGCCACCCCACCCAACGAGGTACATCTGACGGTCGACACCGACTCCGCCGACGCGAGCACGGCGACCGTCACCAACGCCCGCCCCGTCGGCGACGGCGCGAAGTCCGTGGTCATCCGCCCTGTCGGAGCCCTGACCAGGCGAGTGCCAGCGGGTGTTGCACGACTACTTCGCCTGGGCCACCACCACGACCATGTCGCGCTACCACGACAGCGCGGACGATGTCCCAGCACTGGCCCTGCCACGATGGTCCTGGGACGGACTCCAACAGTGAGTCCGGGGACAACAGTGAGTCCGGCGACGCGCCGCGCGGGCGGCGGACCCGGCGCGCCTCATTCGGTCAGTGCCGACAGGCCATCGAGCAGCCATTCCAGAATTGCCTCGAAGGTCTGGGGCGGCGGGCTCATCCGGTCGGGCTCGGCGGCCCAGCGGCTGAAACGCGGGAACCGGCCGGTGGCGGCGATCTGGTCGAGGTAGGGGGCGGCGACGGCGGCGAGGTCGGCGTCGGTGCTCAGGCCCGTGCCGGCCCGCATCGTCCGCTCCTCGAGCAGGGCCAGACCGGACCCGAGGACGTGGCCGAGCACGGTCGAGACGAAACCCATCCGGGTCGCCGCCGGCAGGCCCAGCGGTTCGAGTTCGGCGAGCGCGGCGTCATGGACGCCGAGCGCGTGGGGCCCGAACGGCGGGCGGCTGAAGGCGAGCCGGGCGAACCACGGATGGCGCCCGACGGCCCGCCATCCCGAGGTGCCGAGATCCCGCAGCGCCACCCGCCAGCCCCCGCCGCGGGTCACGGTGAACAGGCCGTAGACCTCGTCGACCATCAGATCGACGAGCCCGTCCTTGCTCCCGACATGGCGGTAGAGGGTTCTGGTGGTCGGTGGCGGCCTGGTCGGGCTCACCGCCGCGGTGGCGCTGCGCCATCACGGCGTGGCGGTGACCGTCGTCGAACGGCGCGCCACCACCTCCCCGCAGCCCAAAGCCCGCCGCTTCCACGTCCGGACCATGGAGATCCTGCGCGAGCTGGGCCTCGCCGACGCCGTCCACGTCCTCGCCCGTGACCTCGCCGGCCACGACCACATGGCCCGCGGGCATACCCTCGCCGACGCGACGCGACTCCCGCTGTGGCCGCAGGCCGGCGACCCCGCGGCGCCGATCAGTCCGGAACAGCCGTGCTTGACCGCCCAGGACCTCCTCGAGCCGATGCTGCGGGCTGCCGCGATCGACGCGGGCGCCGACGTCAGATTCAGCACCGAGCTGCTCGGCTTCGAGCAGTCGCCGCAGGGGGTGGTCGGCCACCTACGGGACGGCGACATCCATGCCAGCTACCTGGTAGCCGCCGACGGAGCACGTAGCGGTACCCGTGCGGCGCTGGGGATCGCCCGGTCCGGTCGCGGGCGGATCGGGCGGCCCAGCGTCAGCGTGTACTTCCACGCGGACCACGCCGAGGTCGTGCGCGGCCCGGAGTTCAACCTGTGCCAGATCGAACACCCCAACGCCCCCGGCGTGAGCGAATGCGAGGTATCCCTGTCGAACAGTCAGGTAGCGGCTCAGCCACGCACGGCCGGCGGACGCGCGTGACCGCGGGTGACGCCAGGGCGGACCAGGCGGCCGATGTGCCCGTCACCCGCCGAGACTCGCGACCCGCCTGGGGCTCCGGCTGCCGTCCAGGACGTTTATCGGCGGAACTCCCCGCCAGCTCAGCTAAAGGGCGGGTCGGCCCGCTCTCAGACGCTGATCGCCGCGGTCGGGTCGGCCAGGTCCGCGGCCGGCTGCGGCTCGCCTTCGACCGTGTGGACCGCGATGACCCCGGCCCAGTGGGGCAGGTCCAGGTCCTCGGGCTCGTCCATCGGCCCGCCGGTGCGTGTCTTGAGGGTGACCTGGGTGGCGGGGTCGGCGAGCGCGATGGCCAGCACCGTGGTGGCGGCCATCTCCCGGCGGTTCGGCGGGCGGCAGGCGGCCGAGCGGCCCGGCGCCGTCCGGTCGACGAACGCGTCCAGCACGGCGCGCTTCTCCGTCTCGTCGGTGACGGGCGTGGCCAGGCCGCGGATCAGCACCGACCGGTAGTTCACCGAGTGGTGAAAGGCCGAACGGGCCAGCACGAGACCGTCCAGCAGCGACACCGTCACGCAGACCGGCAGGCCGGCGGCGAGCATGCGGGCGGCCACCGAGCCATGGAGGTGCAGGGTGTCGCCGCGGCGGACGGCAGGGTCGGCAGCACATGCGGCCAGGCGTCCACGACCACGCCGACATGGCACATCCGTGCCTCGTCGAGAACCGCGCGGATCCGGTCCAGGTCATCGTCGAACCGGTCGCGTGCCCGGGTGGGCGTGAGATGCGCGGAGCTCGGAGCAGGCGTCGGCATGCCGTCAGCGTCGCATCACCCCGAAACGCTGCCCACCGGTTTTCGGCGGCCGACCTCGTCCCTGACACCCCCGGGCAGGCCCGGTCGAGGGGCCTTGTCCGGAGGGTCGACCTGGCGCATTCGCGACAGTTCGGGCGCTGGCGTGTCGGAGTGCGCCAAGGTGGTGCGTCGTGGTCGACCATGGCGGTCGACCGACACGGCCACAGGCAGGAGAAGATCTTCATGGTTCGCGGTCTCACGCGGGGACGTGCCGGCGCAGGCATGATCGGCGGCCTGATCGTGATCGCCGCACTGGCGGCCGGTTGCGGGGAGGACACCACGGCGTCCGGTGCCGCGGCGCCCGCGGGCGTCTCGGCCCAGGCTCCGGAATCGGCCCACGGGTCCGCAGCGGCCCAGGAGTCGACCACGGCGCCGGCGCCGGCTTCGACGTCCCTGGCGCCGATGATCGATCCGTCGGCGACGCCGGCCAGCCAGATCCCCGGCGCGCGTAGGTCGATGTTCGTGCTGCTGAACACCCGTCCGGCGGGGCTCGACGGGGTCCGGGGCACCGCCTGGCTGGCGCAGGACGCCGCCGCCGGCACCACGCTCACGGTGGCGGTGACCGGCCTGGCGCCGAACGCGCACTACGTTGCCCACCTGCACGCCAAGCCCTGTGCGCAGAGCAACGGCGGTGGCCATTTCATGTTCGACCCGAACGGCCCGGCCGCGCCGCCCAACGAGGTGCATCTGAGCGTCGACGCCGATGGGGCCGGCGCGAGCACGGCGACGGTCACCAACACCCGGCCCGTCGGCGACGGCGCGAAGTCCGTGGTCATCCACCCCGTCGGCGCCCTGACCAAGCGAGTGGCCTGCGCCGATTTCTGACCCGGCCGCCCTGGCGACCGGCGGCGACAGGCGGCGACCGGCGGGCATCGGGCCGCGCCGCCGCGGACCGAGCCTCCCTGCACGCCCGCGACCAGATCAGCGC
>NZ_JALKFU020000153.1 GCF_023242965.2 Frankia sp. AgKG'84/4 | reverse complement strand
CGGTGATCGCGGCGGCCGCCAGCCGCGCGGCTAGCGGTTGTCGGCGAGCAGGTCGATGAGCAGGGCCGCGGTCCAGGAGAAGCGGTTGCTGCCGGCGCCGGAGCCGTCGATCGGGGAGTAGTACTCGTACATGGCGCCGGAGGCGGCGATCACGTCGATGGTGTTGCGACGCAGGTTCTCGGCGGCGTCGAGCCGGCCGTAGCGCTCCAGGCCGTCGGCGATCAGCCAGTTCATGTTCACCCACACCGGGCCCTGCCAGTAGCAGCGCGGCAGGAAGCTCGGATCGTCCACCGGGACGCTCGCCACGCCGAAACGAGACCAGTACCGCGGCGAGGCGAGCCGCTTGGCCATCTCATCGACGCGATCCTCCGGCACGACCCCGGCGTACAGCGGCAGCAGACCCGCGATGGTCTCGTGTCGCAGCAGGGTACGGGTCCGGAAGTCGCGGCTGTAGTACACGCCGTCGACGGCGAGCTCGGCCATCGCCTCTCGCGTCCGGCGCATCGATCGCGCCAGCTGGGCGGGAACGACCTCACCGAGCTCGGTGGCGATGGCGCTCAGGTGCTCGTTGGCCCGGACGAGGATCGCGTTGAACGCCACGTCCTGCACGAGCGGAACGATGGTCCGGCGAATCTCGCGGAAGTTGTAGTGGGCCCGGCGCAGCTCGCGCACGATCCGGTACAGCGTGAACAGGTCGCCGGAGGTGAGCCGCTCGTCCGGCGGTACCTCCTTGGAATCGCGCCGCAGCGCGTCCAGCGCGTCGTCGCCGTTCAACCGGCGCAGCACCCGCACGCCCAGTGGCGCGACCGGCCTGGTGATCTCCATCCAGGTCGGGGTGTTGTCCATCCCGGACTCCCAGGAATGCACCAGGGAGACGAGGCCCTCGTCGTCCGGGTCCCGCTCGGTGTAGAGCCACTGGTGGAAGCGCAGCAGCCCCGGGTAGAGCCGGCGGTAGAACTCGTCGCGCGCCTCGCTGGACATCATCGCGCCGATGCGGACGGCGGCCTCGGCGATCATCGGCGGCTGGGTGACGCCGGTGCTCTGGGCGCCGCCGGCGGTCGTGGTCACCCGGTCGCAGCGCCACCGCTGCGGGCCGGCGTGGTAGAAGTCCGTGGTCTCGGCGAAGATCACGTGCGGGATCATGCCGTTCGGCCACTGGCCGCGCAGCAGGGACAGGATCTCGGCAGAGGCCCGCTCGGTGTCGAGGTGGCGCAGCCCGATGGCGATGAAGCAGGAGTCCCACAGCCACTGGTGTGGATACAGCGTCGGCGACGGCCGGGTGATGTCGCCGAGATCATTGCCGCGCAGCACGGAGACCGCGGTCTCGCGCAACGCCGCCAGGTCTACCGGGGCGCTGGGGACGGACATCGTGTGAGAGTAGCCGTCACACCGCGTGGCCACTGGTAGGCCTACGTCGGTGTGGCCCGCCTAACGCGGGTTCGGTCGACGCCGCTGGGGTGGGCCGACGCGTAGTGTGATCGACAAGCGGGCGGCCAGCTCGCCCATTTGTGGCGGCGGGTGCTCGGGCGCGCCGGTACCAGTGAGCCTTCGGTGGCGGGCGGTGCCCTGATGGTTGCCGAGGGCCCCGGTCCGGGTGCCGCCGGATGGGGGTGACCGGCACCTCCTGGCTCTTCCCGTCGAGGGAGCCGGCCCGATGGCGGCGGTGGGCGAGAAATGTGGCGCGGACGGCAGCCCGGCGAGAAAGCCTCACGGATCGTGCGTGAGGCGCTACTTAAAGGTGAGCTTTGGGCCTCCTGAAGGCCCTCTCGCCACGCGAGAAGGTCAAGATAGTTCGCTGAACACGCCACACGGCGGGATCTGACAGGTAGTCTTCGCGACAGCGAGTTCAGCGGCTCGAGGGTCGGGGTCTACACTGCCGGTAGGCCCGGCGATCGCTGATGTCCGGGTGCGCCCTGCACAGGGAATGGTTCCGCAGCATCGTTCGTTGCCTCCCATGTGCACGGAAACAGACGTCCCACCCGCACCGACCATCGGACTTGCCACTGATGACGCTGCCTGCCCTGGAACTTGCCGAGCGTTCCGACGAGAACCGACCGCGTAGCCCGCGGCGTACTCGCCGGACCGCTGCTCCTGTCCGTTCCGCCTCCAGCCGCTCCCTGGCCGCGGTGGCCGATGACATCGACGAACTCGATGTGAGTGCCGTCGCCGACGTCATCGCCCGCGGCCGCGAGGCCGGCGAGATCAGCCGCTCCGAGCTGCGGGACGCGCTCGAGGCCGCCGACATCGGCCTCGAGCTGCTGCCCGCCCTGATCGCGCGGCTCAACTCCGCCGGCGTCGAACTCCTCGAAGAGGAGGGCGAGCCGGCTGACGAGGTCACCGCCGCCACCCGTTCCACCGCCGAGCACGCCGGCACCGCCGACCTCGTGCGCATGTACCTGCGCGAGATCGGCAAGGTGCCGCTGCTCAACGCCGCCCAGGAGGTCGAGCTCTCCAAGCGCGTCGAGGCCGGGCTGTTCGCCGAGCACAAGCTTGAGTCGGCCGACCTGCCCGTCGAGCTTCGTCGGGACCTCGGCCTGCTCGTCAGGGACGGGCACGCTGCCAAGCAGCAGCTCGTCTCGGCGAACCTGCGCCTGGTCGTCTCGGTGGCCAAGAAGTACAGCGGCCGCGGGATGACCCTGCTGGACCTGGTCCAGGAGGGAAACCTCGGTCTCATCCGCGCGGTCGAGAAGTTCGACTACGCCAAGGGATACAAGTTCTCGACCTATGCGACCTGGTGGATCCGCCAGGCCATCGGCCGGGCGCTCGCCGACCAGGCGCGGACCATTCGTATCCCGGTCCACGTGGTCGAGCAGATCAACAAGATCACCCGGCTGCAGCGCCAGCTGGTCTCCACGCTCGGTCGTGAACCGACCGACGAGGAGCTCGCGCTCGAGCTGGACATGCCGATCGAGCAGGTCGTCGAACTGCGTCGCTACGCGCAGGACACGGTGAGCCTGGAGACCTCCGTCGGTGACGACGGTGACTCCGTGCTCGGCGACTTCATCGAGGACTCGGACGCGACCTCGCCGGCGGACGCCGCCTCCTACGGCGCGATGCAGGACGAGATCGAGAACGTCCTCGGCGGCCTGAACCCGCGGGAGCGCGAGGTGATGCGGCTGCGGTTCGGTCTCGCCGACGGCAAGCAGCACACCCTCGCCGAGGTGGGCAACCGCCTCGGGCTCACCCGGGAGCGGATCCGTCAGATCGAGCGGGACACGCTGCGCGAGCTGCGCAAGCCCGCCGTGGCCGGTCGGCTGCGAGAGTTCCTGGACTGATCCCGGCCAGTTCGGCTCCGCCCACGCGGCGGGAGCGCTTCAGGTCAGGGGTGGCACCCAGGTGAGCACGCGGGACCGCGCCGCCGAGGTCGGCGGCGCGGCCGGGTGGTCGATGAAAGCCGGATCTTCGCTGAGTAGGCGAAGATCCGGCTTTGCTGTTCTCCGGAGGCGATGTGCTGTCCTGACGGTCACGGAACGTGCGAGGTCGTGGGCGCCGCGCCGCCGTCGCCACCCGTCGTGTTCGCGTGGCCGCGTGCGGCGATGGCCGCGAAGGCCCGCAGCGCCTGTGGGTTCGCGACGGCGTCGAGGCTCGCGACATCGGCCAGCGGCGCACCACCGAGCAGCCGCTTGATCGGAACCTCGAGCTTCTTGCCGCTGTGCGTCCGCGGGACGTCGGTGATCTCGATGATCTGGTCGGGCACGTGCCGCGGGCTCAACCGCTCCCGTAGGGCGGCGCGGATCCGCCCGTCGAGCTCCTCCGTGATCCCGGGCCTGGCCAGCACCACGAACAGCAGCAGCCCACCGCCGCCCGTAGAGTCGGAGGTGTCTACGGCCACGCTGTCGACGATCTCCGACTGTTCCTCGACGACGGCGTAGAGCTCGGCCGTCCCGATCCGCACGCCGGACCGATTCAACGTCGCGTCCGAGCGCCCCTCGATCACCACCGCCCCCGCCGGGGTGATCCGCACCCAGTCGCCATGGCGCCAGGTGCCCGGGTAGGTCGCGAAGTAGCTCTCCCGCAGCCGGGCGCCGTCCGGGTCGCCCCACAGGTGGAGCGGCATGGACGGCATCGGAGCGGTCACGACGAGTTCACCGACCTCATCGACGAGTTCCTTGCCGTCGGCGTCGACAGCGGTCACGGCAGCGCCCAGCCCGCGGGAGGAGATCTCGCCGGCCCGTACGGGCAGCGTCGGCAGGCCGACGGCGAGCGCCGTGCAGACCTCGGTCCCGCCGCTGATCGAGGAGAGCACCGCCTGCGGGCTGACCGCCTCGTACACCCAGGCGTAGGCCGACGCGGACAGCGGCGAACCGGTCGACCCGATCGTGCGCAGTTGGGACAGGTCGGCGTGCTCGCGCGGCACCAGCCCGGCGGCCTGGCAGGCGTGCAGATACGCCGCGGAGGTGCCGAGGCAGGTCAATTCCAGCGCCTCCGACAGGCCGAACAGCGTCCCCAGCGTCGGGTAGCCGGGCGCGCCGTCGTAGAGCACCACCGTCGAACCCACCAACAGTCCGGAAACCAGGAAGTTCCACATCATCCAGCCGGTCGTGGTGAACCAGCAGTAGCGGTCGTCCGGGCCCAGATCGAGGTGCAGCGCCAGTGCCTTGAGGTGTTCCAGGAGAATGCCGCCGTGCCCGTGCACGATCGGTTTCGGCGGGCCGGTGGTGCCCGACGAGTAGAGGATCCACAGGGGTGCGTCGAAGGGCACCCGGGTGAACTCCAGCTCGGGCTCGGCGGCACCGGGCGGGGGCGTCATCAGCTCGTCCCAGGTGAGCAGGTTCGCCACGCCGGCCTGGCGGGCGCGGGCGAAGGCGTTGACGGACAGGTATGGCACGATCACGGTCGCGGCGAGTTCGGGCAGCCCCGCGGCCAGCTCGGACAGCGTGTCGACGGTGTCGAAATCGCGCCCGCCGTAGCTGTAGCCGTCGACGCCGAGCAGCACCGTGGGCGCCACCTGGGTGATGCGGGCGGTGAGCGCCGCCGCGCCGAGGTCCGGCGAACAGGACGACCACACCGCGCCGATGCTCGCCGTCGCGAGCATCGCCACCAGCGCGTGGATCGTGTTCGGCAGCACGGCGCAGACCCGGTCGCCCCCGGTCACGCCGAGGGCGCGCAGGCCGGCCGCGGCCAGGGCGACCTGGCGGCGCAGCTCGTCCCAGGAGACGACGGCGGTGGCGCCATCCTCCCGCACCGCGATCGCCGCGGCGGCCGGGCCGCGCCGGGTCAACGCGTTCTCGGCGTAGTTCACCCGTGCGCCGGGGAACCAGACGGCCCCCGGCATCGAGGCGTCGGTGAGGGCGGGGCCGGGGCCGCGATCGCCCTCGATGGCGCAGAAGTCCCAGATCGACTCCCAGAAGGCGCCGAGGTCGGTCACCGACCACCGCCACAGTGCCCCGTCGTCCGCCAGGTCGACGCCGCGCTCGGCGGCCAGCCACTCGCGGTAGTTCGTCACCGCGGCCTGGGCGACCCGCTGGGCGCTCGGTTCCCACAGCAGGGTGCCGGGGACCACCGGCGCCCGGCCGGGCCCCGCCGGGTCGTCGGCGCCTGCGGGCGCCGGATCGCCCGATGCCGTTCGGTCTGCTGCCACGGGCACTGACCCTAGGGCATTTCAGGTGACCTCATAGCGAACTCGTCCGTCCCGGCCGTCGTGAGGTCGGGGTGCGCGGCTGCCCACAGCGGCCTGTTCGGGCTACCGTCGAGACGTGACAGCGTCGGAGCAGGGGCCCTCGAGCGCCCAGACGGGTCGGCCGGGAGGGCGCGGCGGGCCGGCGCGGGCGGACGCGGCGCTCGCCGACCCGCCGGTGCTGGCCGACCTCGCAGGATCAGCCGCCCCCGCAGGATCAGCCGCCCCCGCAGGACCAGCCGAGCCCACGGTGCTCGCGTGGGACCCGTCGATGGCCCGCTACGACTTTGGTCCGCAGCACCCGCTGCACCCGGTGCGGCTCGAGCTGACGATGGACCTCGCGACGCGCCTGGGCGTGCTGGACGCCCCCGGCCTGCGGGTCGTCGCGCCGACGCTGGCCGCCGACGAGCTGATCGAGCTTGTCCACGACCCGATCTACCTCGGCGTGGTGCGGGCCGCGTCCGACCCGGCCAGGGCCCGGCTGGCGGCCATGTTCGGTCTCGGCACCTCCGACAATCCGATCTTCGACCGGATGCACGAGGCCGCCGCGCTGATCACCGGCGGGACGATCGACGCGGCCAGCGCCGTATGGTCGGGGCCGCCGCGCCACGCCGTGTCGATCGCCGGCGGACTGCACCACGCGATGGCGAACCGGGCCAGCGGCTTCTGCGTCTACAACGATCCGGCGGTCGCGATCGCCTGGCTGCTCGCCGCGGGCGCGCGGCGCGTCGCCTACATCGACGTCGACGTCCATCACGGCGACGGTGTGCAGGCCGCCTTCTATGACGACCCGCGGGTGCTGACGATCTCGCTGCACCAGACGGGCCGCACCCTGTTCCCCGGCACGGGCTTCGCCGACGAGGTCGGCACCCAGGCGGCGGCCGGCAGCTCGGTCAACGTGGCCCTGCCGCCGCGCACTGGTGATGCCGGCTGGCTGCGGGCGTTCTCCGGGGTCGTCCCGCCGCTGCTGCGGGAGTTCCGCCCGCAGGTGCTCGTCACCCAGCACGGCTGCGACACCCACGCACTGGACCCGCTGGCCGATCTGACGCTGTCCGTCGACGGGCAGCGGGCGTCCTACGAGGCGCTGCACGAGCTGTCCCACGAGCTGTGCGACGGGCGCTGGCTGGCCTGCGGCGGAGGCGGCTACGCGCTGGACGCGGTGGTTCCCCGGGTGTGGACGCAGCTGCTCGCGATCGCCGCCCACCACCCGCTCGAACCGGCCACCGAGCTACCGGCCGAGTGGCGCGCGGATGCGCCGCGGCGCGTGCTCGCCGCGACGGGGCATCCCTCCGTCGGAGCCGCCGCCGGCATGTCCCGCACGCTCGGCGACGGGGTGGGCGTGCGCTACCGGCCGTGGGACGCCGGCGAGGGTGATCCGGACAGTCCGCTCGACCAGGCGGTCGCCGCGACCCGGCGGGCGGTTTTCCCGCTGCACGGTCTGGACCCCATCGTGGACAGGTGACCGACGTTCCGGTGCCCCCCGCCGACCAAGCCCCGTCCGCAGACCTGCCCCCGTCCGCAGACCTGCCCCCGTCCGCTGATCCCTCGCCGCCCGCCGATCCCTCGCCGTCCGCCGATCCGGTGCCCATGGCCTATCCGGCGCAGTGGGAGGCCGACGTCGTGCTGACCGACGGCGGCACGGCGCACATCCGGCCGATCCTGCCGACCGACGGGCCGTTGCTGCGGGTCTTCTGGACCCGACTGTCCGTCCAGACGATCTATTTCCGGTTCTTCGCGGCGCGCCGGGCGCTCTCCGACGCCGACGTGTACCGGATGACCGTGGTGGACCAGGACCTGCGCGGCGCGCTCGTCGCGGTGATCGGCGACGACCTGGTCGCGGTGGCCCACTGGGAGGGCACGGCGGAGCGTCCCGCTCAGGCCGAGGTGGCGTTCCTCGTCGAGGACGCCCAGCAGGGCCGCGGGCTGGGCTCGATCCTGCTGGAGCATCTGGCCGCGGCGGCCCGGGAGCGGGGGATCCGCCGCTTCGACGCCGACGTGCTCGGCGAGAACAGGCAGATGATCCGGGTGTTCCTGGAGGCCGGGTACACCGTCTCGCGGGCCTGGGACTCCGGCGCGGTGCGCCTGTCGTTCGAGATCACCCCGACGGACCGCTCGGTCGGGGTGATGCGGTCGCGGGAGCACCGCGCGGAGGCGGCCTCCATCGGCCGGCTGCTGCATCCGCGGGCGGTCGCCGTGATCGGTGCCGGGCGTTCGGGGGCGTCCGTGGGCAACGCGGTCCTGCGTCACCTGCTCGCCGGCGGTTTCGACGGGCCGGTGTACCCGGTGAACCCGGCGGCGGCGGCCATGGGGACCGCGGTGGCCTCCATCCGTGCCTACGCCAGCGTCGAGGACGTGCCCCGGCCGGTGGACCTCGCCGTGGTGTGCGTGGCGCCGGCGCAGATGCCGGCGGTGGTCGCGGCGTGTGCCCGGGCCGGTGTGTGGGGGCTGGTGGTGGTCACCGACCAGCGGGACGACACCACGGATGAGGCCCTGGCCGCCGAGGCCCGCGCGGACGGCATGCGGGTCGTCGGCCCCGCGAGCATGGGCGTGCAGAACCCGAAGGTGGGGCTGAACGCGTCGATGGTGCCGTGGATGCCGCCCGCGGGCCGGATCGGGTGCTACTCGCAGTCCGGCCCGTTCGGCGGCGCGATCCTGGAGGCCGCCTCCCGGCGCCAGGTCGGCCTGTCCGTGTTCGTCTCCGCCGGGGACCGCGCCGACATCAGCGGCAACGACCTGCTCCAGTACTGGGAGGAGGACGCCGAGACCGACGCGGTGATCATGCACCTGGAGTCGTTCGGCAACCCCCGCAAGTTCGCCCGCCTGGCGCGCCGCGTCGGCCGGCGCAAACCGGTCGTGACGGTCTACTCCGGTCGTTCCGAGCTGGACGACGCGCTGTTGCGCCAGGCCGGGGTGATCGGCGTCGACCGGATCTCCCAGGCGTTCGACGTGGCCCTGCTGCTGACCTCCCAGCCGTTGCCCGCCGGTGACCGGGTCGCGATCATCGGCGACTCCCGGGCGTTGGTCCGCCTCACCGCACGTGCCGCCGATGCCGCCGGGCTCGCCGCCGAGGCGGTGCTGCTACCCGCCACCAGCAGCGCCGAGGTGTTCTCGGCGGCGGTCCTGGCGGCCGCGCGCCGCGCCGACGCGGTGATCGTGACGGTCGCCCGGCTGCCGATCCTCTCGCCAGGGGAGGCCACGGCCGGTGTCGCGGCGGCCGCCGGCCGGGTCGACGTGCCGATTCTGGCGTCCCTGCAGGGCGTGGAGCGCCCGGTCGAGTTCGTCGGCATACCGACCTACCCGTCACCGGAGGCGGCGGTCTCGGCGCTGCGTCGCGTCGTCGGCTACGCGCAGTGGCGCGCCGAACCGACCGGCGCGGTGCCACCCCTGGTCGTGCGGACCGGGGACGCCCGGGCGCTGGCTGGTGCCGGCTCCGGTCCGCTGCCCGCGGACCAGGCCGCCGCGCTGCTGGACTGCTACGGCATCACCGTGGCGCCGGCCCCGGCGGTGGCCTCGATCGAGGACGCCGTGGAGGCGGCCGGGCGCCTTGGCTACCCGGTGGCGCTGAAGGTGAGTTCCGCCGCCTGGCGGCACCGGCCGGACCTGCGGGGCCAACGCCTGGACTTGCCGGACGCGACGGCCGTGCGGGCGGCGTGGGTGTCGCTGCGCGACCAGGTCGGGCCGCAGCTGCCGATCGCCGTGCAGCGCATGGCGCCGGCCGGGGTCCCGGTGGTCGTCGGCTCCGCCGAGCACGCCCAGTACGGCCCGCTGGTGTCCTTCGGTCTGTCCGGTCCGGCGACGGAGCTGCTCGGTGACCGGGTACGTCACATCCTGCCGCTGACCGACGTCGACGCGGCCCGCCTGGTCCGCTCGATCCGGGCGGCGCCGCTGCTGCTCCGATACCACGGGTCGGAGCCGGTGGACGTCGCGGCGCTGGAGGATCTGCTGCTACGGGTGGGGCGCCTCGCCGACGATCTGCCCGAGGTGGTTCATCTCACTCTTGACCCGGTCGTCGTCTCGGCCGGCCGGGTGACCGTCCTGTCCGCGGAGGTGGTCACCGGCCGGTCCGCGCCCCGGGCCGACGCCGGACCGCGCCGGTTCTGGAGCGTTGCGCCGCAGGAAGAGGCCTCAGCGGTCCGGGGCGGTTCTGCACAACATGGTCACACCGGCCACAATCGTCTCCCATGACCTCGCCGCACTCCGGGCAGCCACCCGTCTGGCCTGCATCCGGCCCCTATGGGGCGCCGCAGCTCGACTCCGCGGGGCCCGTTCGGGCCACGGGTGCCCCGGCAACGGGGATGCCCGAGCAGGCCGCGCTGGCACCGAGGTCCGACGCCGAGCCGGAGCGGGGCTCCGGCGGGCGGGATGTGCCCGTGCTACCCCCCGATTGGCCGATGGTGGCGCGCCCGGACGCCGGCCCGCGTCGGTGGGCCCTCGGGCCCGC
>NZ_JALKFU020000152.1 GCF_023242965.2 Frankia sp. AgKG'84/4 | reverse complement strand
GATCCTCGGCGGTCGGGGGGATCGGAGGCGTGCCGCCGCGCGGGCTGGCCGGTGCGTCTGCGGGCACGGCGGCGGCGGGCAGGCCACCCCCGGCGCGCGGTTCTGATTCGCTCATCGTCCGTCAAGTCTGACGTAGGTGGCGAGATTGCGCGCGCAACCCCGCCGCGAGCCCGCCAGAAGCCCGCCTGGCCGGCCCCGCGAGCGGCCTGGACGTGGAGGTGGGCCTGGACGCGGAGGTGGGCCTGGACGCGGAGGTGGGCCTAGACGTGGAGGTGGGAGTTGAAGACGAAGGTGCGCTTGCCGACCTGGACGCGGGTGCCGGGGAGCAGCGGTGCCGGCTGGTGCGGGCTCAGCGGGGTCCACACGGTCGCCTCGGGCGGCGCGATGTAGGTGCCGTTCGCGGAGCCCTGATCGGTGATCACCGCGTCCCACCCGGACAGGGTGATCACCGCGTGCTTGCGGGAGATCGCGCTCTCCCCGTCCTCGACGGGCAGCGCCCTCGCCTTGCCGGCCCGCACCGCGTCGTCCCGGTCAGGCTGGCGGCCGATCACCAGGTCGATGTCGACGTTCACGGTCTGCCCGTCGTCGAACACCAGCACGCCGATCGGCGGGCGCGGTCCCCACACCGTGCGGTTGGACTGCTGGGCCAGCGACAGCCCGCACTCGGCGCAGTACGGCGCCAACGGGTGGTTGAAATGGCCGTTCGCGCACAGCACCCCTTCGACCTGCAGCTCCGAGTTGCTCGGCAGCATCGTCGGCGCCTCGTCGTCCTCGATGAGGTCCGAGACGGTGAAGGTCTGGCCGGGCAGCTGGGTGAGGGCGTCGTGCTCCTCGTCGGTGAGGTCGTCGCCGAGGCCGTCGGTCAGCGGTTCGACGGGGCCGCCGAACTGCGGATCCGGCGCCCCGCCGTGGCCCCCGTAGCCGTTCTGACCGGCCTCGGCGGCGCGTCCGAGGGCCTCCCGGCCGGCGAGCTCCGTCGGCGGGTCCACGTCGAGCTCGTCCAGCTCGTCGAGGTCGGCGGCCTGGGTCGGCTCGGCCGCGGCCCGGCGGCGGTGCGCCTCCTCCTCCTCGCTGAGCAGCGGTGCCAGCGCCGGCGGCGACGCCTTCGAGTCGGGGATGCGCGCCCCGACGGACGGGATCGGCGCGGCACCGGTCCTCGGCTCCCGCTCCGGATCGCCGCCGAACCCGGCGAGCAGCCGCTCGGCGGACGCCTTCGGGGCCGGCAGCGCCGGGCCGTCGCTGAGCACCAGGCTGACGCCGATCCCGGGGACGGCACCGATCCGCAGATCCAGCGGGAACCCGAGGTCGCCAAGGCCGCCGGGGAAGCCGTCGGCGGTCACCAGCCCGGTCGGGCCGACGTCGACACGGCTGATCTCGGTCGGCAGGAGCCGGTCGACCCAGGTGGCGGAGTCCACACCGGAGAGGGTCACCCCGGACGGGCCGCTGGCCACGACGTCCATCGCCCCGTGGACCAGCGCGGCCACCCGGTCGTTGACGGTCGTGAGCAGGCTGAAGTCGGGCACCCGGTCCGGGTCGGCGTCGGCGAGCACGCCGGCGACGCGGCGCACGAGCCGCCGGCCCATGTTCGCCGCGCTCGTCCCCACCTCGGCCGCCACCTCGGCGCACAGCTCCAGGAGCCGACCGGTGATCTCGGCCGTCTCGGGCCGGCCGACGTGAGCGACGATCAACGCCCCGGGCAGCCGCACGACCACCCCTGCGCGGTCCGCGCTCCCGGCCTCCACGACCACCCGGAAATGGTCCAGACCCGCCATGCCTCGCCCCTCGTCCCCGCATTCCTCGCCGCGCCGGTCCTCGCCGCCGGTAGCCGCGTGGCACATCCTCGCCGGGCGTCCGTGGACGTGGCCTGTCGGAGTGCCGATGGTGCCCTGTCGTGCTTCCGACCGGGCCGGAGCCGGGCGGTCACGGTCCTATCCTGCCGTGCCCACCGCCCGGCGCGTATCGGCTTGGCGTCATCTGGGCGGTCCGGGGTCGAAATCAGGGGCGTCCTGGCCCCGAGGCCTCAGGCGAGGGCGCGGTCGAGGTTGATGGCCGCGCTGATCAGCGCGAGATGGGTGAACGCCTGCGGGAAGTTGCCCAGTGCCTCGCCGGACGGGCCGATCTCCTCGGCGTACAGGCCGACGTGATTGGCGTAGGTGAGCATCTTCTCGAAGACCATCCTGGCCTCGGTGACCCGGCCGGCGCGGGTCAGCGCCTCCACATACCAGAACGAGCACAGGTTGAACGTGCCCTCGTCACCGGTCAGCCCGTCGCTGCCGTCGGCGGCGTAGCGGCGCACCAGGCTGTCGCTGACCAGGTCCTCGCCGAACCGGTCCAGCGTGGACAGGAACCGCGGGTCGGTGGGGCCGGAGAACTTCACCAGCGGCATGCACAGCAGCGAGGCGTCGAGGCGGGGCGAGCCCGGAAACTCCATGTAGGCGCCTCGGGTGGGGTTCCACGCCTCGTTCTGCACGAATCTGTACGCCTGGCCGGCGAGGTCCTTCCACTCGTTCGTCGGGCCGGGCAGGCCGCGCTGGCGGGAGATGCGGCAGGCCCGCTCGAAGGCCACCCAGGTCATCAGCGCCGAGTAGGTGAAGCGCTGGCGTCCGCCACGGGTCTCCCAGATGCCCTCGTCGGGGGAGTCCCAGTGCTTGGCCAGCCAGTCGAGCTGGCGGCCGAGGGCCTCCCAGAGGCCGAAGGAGATCGGCGCCCGCTTGTTGTAGAGGTAGACCGAGTCCATCAGTTCGCCGTAGATGTCGAGCTGGAGCTGCTCGGCGGCGGCGTTGCCGACCCGCACCGGCTTCGAGTCGCGGTAGCCCGAGAGATGGTCCAGGACGATCTCGTCGAGGTTCGCGTTGCCGTCGACGCTGTACAGGACGTACAGGCCGGAGTCCTTCGGCGCCTCGTGGCAGCGCTGCTCCAGCCAGTCCATGAACGCGGCCGACTCGTCGGTGAAGCCCAGCGCCATCAGCGCGTAGGTGGTGAACGCGGCGTCGCGGATCCAGGTGTAGCGGTAGTCCCAGTTGCGCACGCCGCCGAGTTCCTCCGGCAGCGACGTCGTCGGCGCCGCCACCAGCGCACCGGTGGGCCGGTAGACGAGCAGCTTGAGCACCAGCGCGCTGCGCAGCACCATCTCGCGCCAGCGGCCGTGGTAGCGGCCACGGCGGATCCAGGACTGCCAGTACTTCAGCGTCCGGTTGAACAGCGCGTCGGCCTCGCCGGTGACCAGCGGGCGGATCGTCGAGTTCCACTCGAGCGCGATGTCCGCGGTCTCGCCCATGGCCAGGTCGAACTCGGCGTACACCGCCGTACCGTCGACGCGCAGCGGCAGAGCGGTGCGCAGCACGAGGGTGCCCTTCACCGACTCGAAGACCGCCCCGGAGCCCGGGATCAGGGTCACCGTGTGGGCGGCCCGGCCGTAGTCGAAGCGGGGGTCGCAGCGCAGGCGGAACGATGCCGTGCCGCGCACCGCCCGTGCCTGGCGGACGACGACGTGCGGCGTCTCGGTGACGTCGCTGTCCATCGGCACCATGAAGTCGACGACCTCGCCGACCGCGCGGGGCGCGAGGAAACGGGTCATCAGGACGTTGGAGTCGGGCAGGTACAGCTGTTTGGCCCGCGATTCCGGGCAGTGGATCTGGAAGGAACCGCCGCGGTCGGCGTCGAGCAGGCTCGCGAAGACCGACGGCGCATCGAAGCGTTGCGGGCAGTACCAGTCGATCGTGCCATCCGTGGCGACCAGCGCCACGGTCCGCAGGTCGCCGATGACCGCGTGCTCCTCGATGGGCGGATAGTCGGTATGGGGCATTCGTAGGCTCCGCGAGGCGTGATTGGCCGAGTCTCCGGCCGGGGTTCCGCAGGTGAGGGCCGGGGAGGGCGTCGCCGCGCCGCGAAGACCCGCCGGGGTCGCCCGCGTCCTCCCGGCCGCCGCCGGTCGCCACCGGGGGCGGTGGCAACCACGCGACCGTAACCCGCCGCGGGGATCCACGACCATGCCTCGCGAGAACAGCGCGAATCGGGTCCGACCGCCGTGTGAAAACGTGATGACGATGGTGGGTCGGCCCGGGATCCGTTCGGCATCCGCCGTGGTCAGTGGGCCAGTCCGACCGGCCGCGACGGGCTGGGCACCGGGGTGCGCCCGGGGTTGCGCCCGGCGTCGGGCGCGTTACCGATCCCACCACGGTGGGGTCTGGGCGTAGATGGCCTGGGGGCGTCCACCTACGATCACGCTATGGCCGCGCACTCACAGACCGCCGAGGACGGCCATGCCGCACTGGTGATGTTCGCGCGGGGAGACCGGGTCTTCCCGATCGACGACCTCGGCGGCGGGATCTGGTCCCGGCGTGGCACTGTGCTGGCGGTGCACGCCACCGGCGGGCGCGCGCCGGGCGCGCAGACCGGTCCGGTGCGGGTCGACTCGCCCCGCGTGGAGATGCCGGTCGGCGCGCGGGCGACTGTCCTCTGGGACGACGGCACCGCCGAGGTGCTGGCCGAGGACCACCTCTGCCTGGTCTACGACCAGGAGGCGCCCGTCGGCGTGCGGGTCGTCACCCTGCCGATGGCCGAACCGGTTGACGTCGTGCAGCACGGCGGGCATGTCGTGCTCGTCCTGCGCGACGGGTTGGTGCCGCCCGCGGTACTCGACGCGCTGCGGGGGAAGCTGCGGCGGGTGCGGGCGGCGCTGGCGCCGGCGCGGGCCGATGAGGTGTCCGCGGCGGAGCTGCGCCGCCGCGACCTCGACCTGTTGCGCGCGCTGATCGCGCAGCTCACCGGCGGTCCGCCGGCCGAGCCGCGCTGACGGCGCGCCGGTCAGGAGGTGGAGTACGGCCCGGGACGCACACCGGGGCCGTAGGAGTTGCCGTTCATGCCGGCTCGCGGCTGCTCGGTCATCGCCTGGCTGACCTTGGAGGCGATGGCCTCCGTCAGCCGGATCGCCTGTGTCAGCGACAGGTTCAGCACGATCTCACTGTCGTCGGTCATCGCGAACCGCACCGACACATCCGCCATGGTGATTCCTCCCAGTTTCGCACCCGCCCGACACCCGGCTCCGGTGATTGGAGGTCGCAGGGAGGCCCGCGCGGACGTTGCCCGCCGCACGGCCTCGGGGCATGCTGACCGACTCACCATCCACGATCGTGGGTGCCGGCCCGACGCGGCCCCCCCTGTCCGCGACCGGGGTGATGCTGCTAGTGCGATGAACAGCCGACTCCAAGTAGTTGCGTGACCTCGGAGGGCCGCATTGCACGGTAGGGCTGGTGGTTCGGCGACCTTGTGTTGCCATCCCATTTCTTTTGGGCGCCAAGGGGTGGGTGGGAAGGTTGCTGTGATAGGGGTCACAGCGGGGGCTGGGCCGCCACCCAGCCGTCAGATCCAGCCTGGGAACCACATCCGCGCCCGCCACGACGAGTACGGGATCACCTGGGCCGCGAGGATCGGATAGAAGTACGCGAACAGCAGTACCACGATGATCGTGTAGACGCCGACCGAGAGCGCCCCGGCCAGCCGTCTGGTGTCGGAGGCGTCGCGCGGCCCGAGCGCCAGGCCGGCCAGCGCGGTGATCCCCAGGATCAGGAACGGCAGGCACGGCAGCGCGTAGAAGAAGAACATCGTGCGGTTCGGGAACAGCAGCCACGGCAGGAACGCCGAGCCGAAGCCCACCAGCACCAGCGCGGCCCGCCAGTCCCGCCGGGTCACCCACCAGACGACCATGGCGACCAGGCCGGCCGTGCCCACCCACCACACCGCCGGGTTGCCCAGCGCCAGTACCTCGCGGGAACAGCCCCCCGGGTCGTGACAGCCCTGCGTCCCGTACGCCGGCGACGAGTAGTAGTAGGCGACCGGCCGGGCCATCACCAGCCAGCTCATCGGATGCGACGCGAACGCGTGGCCCTGGTCGAGGCCCTCGTGGAACTTCAGCACCGCCAGCTGGTACTTCCACCAGCCGTGCCACGCGTCGACGAAACCGTTGCCGTAGAAGTGCCGGTCGTAACCACCGTCGGTCACGAACCAGCCGGTCCAGGTGGTGAGGAAGACCACGATCGGGACGACCACGAATCCGGCGAACCACAGCGGCAGGTCCCGGCGCAGCGCGCCGAGCACGGGCCGGCTCGCGCCGCCGGTCCGGCGGGCGCCGATGTCCCAGGCGATCGCGAGCGCCGAGAAGCCGATGATCGAGTAGACCGCGCTCCACTTCACGCCCATCGCCAGCCCCAGCGCCACCCCGCAGGCCAGCCGCCACGGCCGCACCCCCAGCCGCGGCCCGTACAGCTCGCGCAGCCGGTCCTGCCGGCTGACCGCGGTGGCGACCGCGGGCGGATCGGGGTCACCATCACCCGCCCCGTCCCCGCCGGAGCTGCTCAGGACGTCGGCGGACACCGCCGCGGCGCCGACGGGTGGCGGCGGCTCGGGTCGGCGGGCGCCCACGGGGGCCAACCGGTCGACGAGCCGGCCCCGACCGGAGTCCCGGTCCAGCAGCAGACAGGCCAGGGCGACGACGATGGCGGTCATCAGGAAGATGTCCAGGATCCCGATGCGGCTCTGCACGAACTCCAGGCCGTCCATGGCCAGCAGCAGCCCGGCGAAGCAGCCCAGCACGGTGGACCGGAACATCCGCCGCGCCGCGCGGGCCAGGACCAGCACGGCCAGCGTCCCGAACAGCGCCGAGGAGAACCGCCAGCCCAGCTCCGGATCGCCGTGCGGCACCCCGGCGCAGTTGGTGTAGCCGAACAGGCCCTCGGACGCCGCCATCAGCCACTTGCCGAACGGCGGATGGACGACGTAGGCGGGGCCCGAACAGGTCCCGTTCGAGGTGTTGATCTCGTAGCCGGCCTTGAGCAGGCCCCAGGCGTCCTTCGTGTAATAGACCTCGTCGAAGTAGACGCCGCGGGGCTGCGTGACGTGCCAGAAGCGCAGCACGCCCGCGAGTAACGCCACCGAGAGGGTCGCGAGCCACCCCGCAAGGGGCGAGCCCGGCATCGGTGGACAGAGCCGTTCCCGCAGGCTCGAGCCTGCCGCCCGCGGCGCTCCGTCGGCCTCCTGGTCCGCGGCTGGCGGCCGCTCGGCGCGTCCGCTCGCGTTGCGGGGCAGGTGGGCCGTCGTCGCCGTCACACGAATCAGCGTAGGTCCTCCGTCCGAAGTCCCGGCGTCGAGGGCCAGCCCTCCGGGCGGTCTCGGTGCTGGGGCGGCTGCGAGACTGGGTGGATGTCCGGGACCCTGGTGCTGTGCGGCGCGCCGATCGGTGACGTCCGGGACGCCAGCCCACGGCTGGGCGAGATCCTCGCGACGGCGGACGTGATCGCCGCCGAGGACACGCGGCGGGTGCTGCGCCTCGCGCACGCGCTGGGCATCACCATCACGGGCCGGGTCGTGTCCTGCTACGACCAGGTGGAGGGCGCCCGCGCCGCGATGCTCACCGGCCAGCTGCTGCAGGGGGCGACGGTCGCGCTCATCACCGACGCCGGGATGCCGGCGGTCTCCGACCCCGGTTTCCGGGTGGTGGCCGCGGCGGCCGCCGCCGGCATCACGGTGACCGTGGTGCCCGGTCCGTCCGCGGTGACGGCGGCCCTCGCGGTCAGCGGGCTGCCGTCCGACCGGTGGACGTTCGAGGGCTTCCTGCCGCGGCGCGGGGGCGAACGGCGGGGCCGGCTGCGGGAACTGCGCGACGAGACCCGCACGATGGTGTTCCTGGAGTCACCGCACCGCATCGAGGCCAGCCTGCGCGATCTCGCCGCCGTGTTCGGCGGCCCCCGGCCCGCCGTGCTGTGCCGCGAACTGACCAAGACGTTCGAGGAGATCGTCCGTGGCGACCTGGCCGCCCTCGTCGCCTGGGCGACCGACGGCCGGGTGATCCGGGGCGAGTTCACCCTCGTCGTCGGGGGTGGGGCGGGCCGTGGGCCCGTCACGGTCACCTTCGGGTCCGCCGCCGCGGCGTCTGCGGGCGGCGTCCCCGGGCCTGGCCCGGCGGCCCGCGGCGGCGTGGGCGTGGATCCCGCCGTGGAAGCTGCCCTCGCCGGCCTCGCTGGTCTCGGGGGCGCGGAGGTGCCCGGTGCGCAGGCTGCCGGCGGCGTGGACGGCGTGGACGGCGTGGACGGCGCGGACGGCGCGTCGACGGTCTCGGCCGAGGTGCTGGCCGCGGAGGTCGCGCGCCGCGCCGCCACCGGGATGTCCCGTAAGGACGCGCGGCGAGCCGTCGCCGCCGATCATGGCGTCTCCCGTAACGACGTCTACGCCGCGGAACTTGCCGCCCGCCCGGCCCGCCCGGCCCGCCCGGCCCGCACGCGGCCCTGAGTGCGCCGCGGTGCACTGCGCCGTGCTGCCCCTACCGCGCTGTGCTGTGGTCTGAAAGCGCTCCGTGGCCGCAAGTGCGCCGCGGCGCACTTCGCTGTGCTGCGCCTACCGTGGCGGCGCCGCGGGCGGGTCAGCAGCCGCGCTGCAGGATGAGCGCCTTGCCCAGCGCCGCCCATTCGTAGGCGATCATGTACGGCCAGGACAGCTTCGCCGGCGCGACGCCGATCATCCGGGCTTCGCCCGGGTAGCAGCGGCCCAGGCGCAGCCGGGCCCGCGTGGTCTGCGTCGTGGCGGTGATCACGATGACGGAGTGCCAGCCGCGCTGGGCCGCCGCGGCGGCGAGCCAGCGGGACTCACCCTGGGTGGTGAGCGGGTCGGGCGCGAAGCAGACCACCTCGACGCCGGTGATCTCCTGGGGGCACGGATCGTCCGCCGTCGGCGTCGAGATGGCGAGGAGCGGCGCGTAGCCCGCGCGGGCGAGGCCGACCGCCCGCTCGAGCCGGCCGGGGCTGCCGGCGAACATGACGATTGCGTCGACCCGCGCCGGCCGATCCTGGTCCGGGAAGATGAACAGCCGCGCCGTGGTGGCGGCGAACGCCAGCACCAGAACACCGATCAGCCCACGCCTGATCGCCCGTCGCCGCCCCGACGGCCTCGGCGCGGCCGGCCGGACTGTCGGGCCTGTCGTCGTCGGCGCTGCCGGGACGGTCGGATCACGGTCGGGCGGTGCGGCCGTCATGGGCCCTCCCTCCGCGGCCGTCGCGTGCATCGGACGGCCCGAGCCAACCACGGTCCGCCCGGTCCGGGCGGGTCCACCCGCCGTGGCCCGCCGCGCGGGCTCAGCCGGCCGGTGCGGTGGCCGGTCGGCTGGTGATCAGCCGCGGGTGGGTGAACGCCGCGCGGGCCGCCTCGCGCGGCCACACCGTCCGCGACGAGCCGTCCTGCCACTGCACGATCTGGATCTGATGGCCGACCTGCAGCCCGGTGGCCTCGTCGAGGCGGAACCGGCCGAGCAGGGTGGTGGTGTCGATGCCGCGGGCGGCGGCGAGCACCGAGGTGTCCTGCGCGCTGCCACAGAAGCGGATCGCCCGGCCGAGGATCAGTCCGGTGACGTACGCCCAGGCGGCCGTCTCGGTCGGCGCGACGCCGTGCAGGTTGGTGAAGTCGGCGGTGAACGTGCGGGCGGACGGGCCGGTCGCGGTCGCCCGGGTGTCCTCCGGGTTCCAGCTACCCGGCGCCAGCAGCCGCTCGCGCAGGTCACCGAGACTGGCGGTGGCCTCGGCGCTGACGGCGGTGGAGAACGCGGCGGCCCGCCATGGGCGGCGCAGCAGGATGTTCGCTGCGGCCAACTCGTCCGCCGGGGCGGCGTGCACGATGAGGATGTCGCCGGGGGGCAGCCGGCTCGCGGCGAGCGTCGCCTTCCCGGCGGGGAACACGTGCGAGGCGACCTCGAACGCCTGCGCCGCGGCGGCGGCCCGGGTCAGCGAGGTGATCTCGACGGCGGTGTCGCCCGACGCGAGCAGCACGACCCTGCGGGCGCGGCGGTCGGCCGCCCGTACGGTGGACAGCACCCCCCGCGGCCACGTCGACGTCGCCGCGGCGATGTTGATCACGTTCGGGAACGCCTGGCGGACGAAACGGGCGGACGGCGCCCCGGTGTTGAACACCACCCGGTCGGTCGCCGCGAAGGCGGCCACGGCGGCCCGGTGACCGTACGGCCCGAGCAGAGCATGCGGCTGCGCGGCGGCGGGGGGGGGGGGGGGCGGGGGCGGGGGGGGGGGGGGGGGGGGGGGGGGGGGGGGGGGTGGGTGGGGCGGGGGGGGGGGGGGGGTGGCGGGGGGGCGCCCCTGCTGCTTAGTCCCCGCCC
>NZ_JALKFU020000151.1 GCF_023242965.2 Frankia sp. AgKG'84/4 | reverse complement strand
CGGCGGGCCTGCCCGCCGCTCAGCTCGACCGCTACCAGCGGGCGCTGGCGACCCTCGCCGCGTCCCACATGATCGTCGAGGGGAAACAAGCGTGAGCACCGCAGCCCCGGCGCGTCTCGTCGACCACTTCTCCCGCGGCCTGGCCGCGCCGATCTGCCTGACGTGGGAACTCACCTACGCCTGCAACCTCGCCTGCCGGCACTGCCTGTCCAGCTCCGGGCGGCGCGACCCCCGCGAACTGTCCACCGACGAGTGCAAGGCCGTCATCGACGAGCTCGAACGCCTGCAGGTGTTCTACGTCAACATCGGCGGCGGTGAACCGACGATCCGCCCGGACTTCTGGGAACTCGTCGACTACGCCACCGCCCACCACGTCGGCGTGAAGTTCTCCACCAACGGCGTGCGGATCACCCCCGAGATCGCCGCGCGGCTGGCCGCCAGCGACTACGTCGACGTCCAGATCTCCCTCGACGGCGCCACCGCCGAGGTCAACGACGCCGTGCGCGGCCCCGGTTCCTATGACACCGCGATCCGGGCGATGGAGAACCTCGCCGCCGCCGGGTTCCGCGGGTTCAAGCTGTCCGTCGTCGCGACCCGGCACAACATCGGCCAGCTCGACGGTTTCGCCGCGATCGCGCAGCGCTACGGCGCCCAGCTGCGCCTGACCCGGCTGCGCCCGTCGGGACGCGGCGCCGACGTCTGGGACGAGCTGCACCCCACCGCCGACCAGCAGCGCGAGCTCTACGACTGGCTGGTCGCCTCGGGGGAGAACGTGCTCACCGGCGACTCGTTCTTCCACCTCTCCGCCTACGGCGAGGCCCTGCCAGGGCTGAACCTGTGCGGCGCCGGCCGGGTGGTATGCCTGATCGACCCGGTCGGGGACGTCTACGCCTGCCCGTTCGCCATCCACGAGGAGTTCCTCGCCGGCAACGTGCGTGAGGACGGCGGGTTCACCAGCGTGTGGCGTACCTCGGACCTGTTCGCGGCGCTGCGCGAACCGCAGTCCGCCGGGGCGTGCGCGTCCTGCGGACACTTCGACTCCTGCCGCGGCGGCTGCATGGCGGCGAAGTTCTTCACCGGTCTGCCCCTGGACGGCCCCGACCCCGAATGCGTCGTCGGCCACGGCGTCGACGCACTGCTCGCCCGCGGCGACGCCGCCCCTCCGCGCCCGTCCGTCGACCATTCCCGAACGCCGTCCGCGCAGCGCGCTGCCGGCCGAAGCGGGGGACCGGTGCCCGTGACCATCGGCCGCGCCCCCGCCACCCTGTCCCCCGCGCTCCCGCCGGTCAGCGCCTGCCAGGAGAACCCCCTCGCCGGTTTCGACCCGGTGACCACTGCCCTGACCGGCTGACCGGCGGCGCAGCGGCGGTGCGGTGGCGGTGCGGTGGGGGAGTGCGGAAATCCCGCCTGCGCCGCGTGAGACCGTCCGGGCGCGGGTCCGGGCCTGACCGACCTGCGGTCTGCGGTCTGCGAGGATGATCCTTTCTGTGCGGGACACCTCAGCGCACGGTGGACCGAACCACGCGGCCCGTGGCGAAGTCACCTTGAGACGATCAACGCTGTGACGGCCTCCCGCCGGACCGATCTGTCCCTGATCGCCGGCGGGAGCTTCGTCGTTGGCTCTGTTGTCAGGCGGTGACGAGGCTGGGGCGTAGCCGTCCCCAGCGGTTGTCGCCCTTGGCTGCGCCGTCGCCGAGATCGACGTCGTTGAGGTTGATGGCGGCGACGTAGGAGACGAACTCGTGCCGCGGGTGCAGTTCGGTGCTGAGCACGCCGCGCAGCTCGAACACCGGGGTGAGCAGGCCCTGCGGCTCGGTCGGCGGCAGGCTCAGGTAGCCCAGGCGGACCTCGTCGACCTGGGCCCGCGCCGTGTCGTCGGTGAGCCCGGCGAGCAGATCGCTGGCGGCGAAGCGGGAGTACGCCTCGTCCACAGAGATCGTCCGTGCCTGCCCGGCCGGGCGCGGGTCGCGCCAGAAGCGGTACGCCCCGGATACCTCCCCGGCCGGGTCGACCACCACCTGGATCTTGGCGCCCGGGCCGAGTAGCGCGACGCCGTCGAGGTCGAACCGGTAGTTCACCTGGAGGCCGGCTACCAGGCGGCGGGGCTGCGCCGTCGTGCGCTCGGAGACCAGAACCTCGAGCTCGCTCACCGAGTGGACGTCCGGGCGGGTGCCGGCCGGTGCGAAGCGGCCGACCCACCCCTCGGCGACGGCGCGTGCCTGGTCGGCGTCGAGGCCACCCTCGACCGCCCCGGCGGCCTCGTTCTCACCGGTGTCGCGCCGGCCGTACCGGAACGACGGGGTCGCCTGGTAGACCTCCAGCGTGGAGCGGCCGTCGTCGACGACGTGCCACAGGCCTCGGTCGGCGACCTCGCCGACGAACCCGAGGCGGCGCGCCAGCTCGGTGACGTCGCCGGTCTCCCAGCGGGTCGGGCGCACGGCGAACAGGGCAATCTCGGACCGCGTGTCGACCGCGGCGGGAAAGTCGACGGACAGTGCCATGTCGATGCTCCTCTCAGCACGCGCCGCGCGCGTACCACAGGGTGGTCGGGTTGTCGGGGTCGGCGGCGAGCGGCCCCTTGCCGTGCCAGTGGTCGTTGTAGGTGGAGATGTTCACGCCGTCGGCCCGTAGATACGCCCACTGGGTGCTGGACGATTCCGTGTCCTGCGCCGCTCTGATCCACGCCTCGCGCACGGTCCAGCCCGCGTTGAGGTACTGGGCCAGCGCCCGGCCGCGATTCGCCTCGTCGCTGGTCGTGGTGTGGAATCCGAGCATGAAGTGCAGGCCGCGGAACGCGGGGCGCCACCGGTCGAAAACGCCGTCGCGCTCCAGTACGTTGCACGCGTCCAGCGCGATGAACTCCAGCTCGTCGTCGCCCCAGTTGATTTCGGTGTTCTTCGCGAACGAGTCGTCGAGGGAGACGCCGAAATAGAAGCGGTCGGGAGAGCCGTGTCCGGAGAAGAACACGAAGTCGACGTTGTCGACCCAGATCGAGTCGTCGCCGTCCCCCGGGGAGCCGACCCCGGCCTGCTCAAAGTCCTTGTCCCAGGCGTTGTTGTCGCCCCAGTTGAACACGGCCGTGCCGGACAGCGTATTGAGAAAGCCCTCCGCCTGGGCCTTGGTGTTGGTGAGATTGCCGGCGAGCCCGTTGTACTGGCGGACCCACTCGACGCCGACGAGCGCCATACGTCCCCTTTTCTCTCACGGCTAGCGATCGGAACAATCGCCTGACGAAATCGAGTGTGACATGGGAATGAAGGTGCGGCGCGGCGCTGTCGGGAACGGGACTCGGTGCCGTCCGCGGCGAGGTTCCCGGCGCCGTCGAAGATGTCGCCGGCGGCCTCGAACGCGCGGGCCACTCCGCTTTCTCTTCGTCAGTCGACGCGGGATGTTCTGGCGTCCTTTCGGAGTTCACGGCTTGTCTTCCTGCTCATTGCGCCTGAGGCGGGGAAGGCTTTCTGTGGCGTGGGATGGGTCGCGGAGGGCGGGGGAGTGCGCTCGGGATCCATGCCGGCCCGAGGTGAGGCGGGGGCGGAGCGAGGCGACCGCGTCGTCGGCCGGGGCGCGACGGCCCCGGCGGGTTGGCGAGGGCCGGGGCCGTCGTGGCAATTCGGCGTCTGATCGTAATCATCAAGATAATCAACGGTGTTGACGATTTAGCCTGGCCTCCTTAAAGATCAAGAACCACAAACACCGCCTCTGGGCCACCTGCGTCACGCACCAGGATGTGGGGAAGATGATCCGACAACCCGCACAGACAGGAACGGATCGTGCGGGACCGGGCACGGGATGTGGCGGTGGGAAGGTGGTGGCATGGGCGACGGCCGGCTGGTGATCGACGGGGTGTCCAAGCGGTACGGCGAGGTGGTGGCGCTCGACGCGCTGTCGTTCGAGGTGCGTGCCGGTGAGCTGTTCGGGTTCGTGGGCAGCAACGGCGCCGGGAAGACCACGGCGATGCGGATCGTCCTCGGGGTGCTGGCCGCCGACGCCGGCGAGGTGCGTTACGACGGTGTGCCGCTGGACCTGGCGATGCGCCGGCGGATCGGCTACATGCCCGAGGAACGCGGCCTGTATCCGCGGATGAAGGTCGCCGAGCAGCTCGGTTACCTCGCGCAGCTACACGGCCTGGGCCCGGTCGCGGCGCGCCGCGCGGTGGCGAACTGGATCGAGCGCCTGGGTGTCGCCGATCGGCGCGACGACGAGGTGCAGAAGCTGAGCCTGGGTAACCAGCAGCGGGTGCAGCTCGCGGCGGCGCTGGTGCACGACCCGGCGGTGCTGGTGCTCGACGAGCCGTTCTCCGGGCTCGACCCGGTCGCGGTCGACGTGATGAGCGAGGTGCTGCGCGAGCGGCGGGCCGCCGGGGTGCCGGTGGTCTTCTCCAGCCATCAGCTGGAGCTGGTGGAGCGGCTGTGCGACCGGGTGGGGATCGTGCGCGCGGGCCGGATGGTCGCCTGCGGGCCGGTCGAGCAGTTGCGTGCGGGTGGGCGCGGCCTGCTCGTGGTGGACGCGCCGCAGGCCGGCGCGGACTGGGCTGGCGGTCTCGACGGCGTGCGGGTACGCGGCCGGGAGGGCAGCGCGACGCTGCTCGAGCTCGCCGAGGGCGTCGACGACCAGGCGGTGCTGCGCGCGGCGATGGCGACGGGCCCGGTGCGGGAGTTCCGCCACCGCCGGCCGTCGCTGGTGGAACTGTTCCGCGACGTCGTCAGCAACTCGGATGCCACCCCCGGCGCCGCGGCGCCGCACACCGGCGCCGAAACGGGCACGTCGGCGGGTCTCGTCGAGCCCACGTCCACCGCATCGTCCGAGTCGACGGTCACCCCCAGCGGCGGCCGGTCATGGCCGAGGAGGCGGATGCCGCGATGACGGATCCCGTGACGGACGACTCCGCGACGCCGGCCACGCCCAGGTCGGGCTCTGCCACATCGGGCCGGGCGGCGGTGGGCGCGGCGATGGTCGAACCCGTGCCGGCGGCCAGGACGGGTTCGGGCGGCGGGCTCGACGCGCGGCCGGAGGACTCCGGCGCCGGGCCCGGGGACTCCCGGCGGATTCTGCTGCTGGTCGCCCGCCGCGAGGTCACGGCGCGGCTGCGTTCCCGGGCGTTCCAGGTGACGACGGTGCTGTTCGTGGTCGCGATCGCCGCGAGCGTGCTGATCCTCAACGCGGTCGGCGGGTCGTCCTCGACGCGGACGGTGGCGGTCGCGGCGGCCGACGGGCGGCAGGCGTCCGCGATCGTGGCGGCCGCGCGTTCCCTCGACACCGAGGTGCGGATCCGGACCGTGACCGATGCGGCCGCGGGCCGGGCGGCGGTGCTCGACGGCGACGCCGACGCGTTCGTGCGCCTCACCGCGGCGGGCGGCGGCTACCAGGTGAGCGTCAAGGAGGACCTGGCGGACTCGCTGGCGTCCGTGCTGACCGTCGCGGCCCGCCAGGCGGCGCTGGAAGGGCAGATCACGACACTGGGCGGGGATCCGGCGACGGTGGGCCGGGCCATCGCGACCGCTGGTGTCGACGTCGACACCCTGCGGCCGGCCGCGCACCGCGACGGCGCCCGCCTCGCGCTCGGTCTGCTCTCCGGCGGTCTGATCTACATCGCGTTGCTGACGTTCGGCCCGCAGGTCGCCCAGGGTGTCATCGAGGAGAAGAGCAGCCGGGTGGTGGAGCTGCTGCTCGCCGTGGTGCGGCCCTGGCAGCTGATGGCCGGGAAGGTGGCCGGAATCGGTGTGGTCGCGCTCGGCCAGCTACTGCTCATCGGCGTGGTCGGCGTCGGGCTGGGCCTGGGCACCGGGGAACTCGACCTGCCCGCGGGGATCGCGGTCGGGAAGGTAGCCGTGGCGCTGCTGTGGTTCCTGCTCGGTTTCTCGATGTATGCGCTGCTGTTCGCGGCGGCGGGGGCGCTGGTGAGTCGGCAGGAGGACGCCGCCGGGGTGACCAGTCCGATGATCGCGGCGATTCTGATCCCTTACGTGCTGGGGATCTCTGTGCTGCCGGCGTCGCCGGACTCCGGGCTGATCAACGTCCTGGCGATGATCCCGTTGTTCGCGCCGATCCTGATGCCGATGCTCATCGGGATCGGCAGTGTCGCGCTCTGGCAGGTGCTCCTCTCGCTCGCGTTGACCCTCACGCTGATCGCGGTGCTGGTGTGGCTCGCCGGCCGCGTCTACGGCAACGCGGTGAAGCGGTCGGGTACGCGCGTGTCGATCCGCGACGCGCTGGGCGGGACGTGAGGCTGCCCGCTGGCGGACCCCCGCGCGTCGCACCCTGGATAGCATCCGGATGTCGATCGGCTGGGCGCACGCCCGGTCGGGACAGCGGAGTACAGGGAGTCCGTCGTGCGTGACATCGCCGTTTTCAGCGGCAGTGCCCATCCCGTCCTCGCGGAGGAGATCTGCACGCACCTGGGCGTGCCGCTGCACCGGGTGCGGGTGCAGCGCTTCGCCAATGACTGCCTGGAGGTCCAGCTTCCGGCGAACTGCCGTGAACGCGACGTGTTCCTCATCCAGCCGCTGGTGACGCCGGTGCAGGAGAACCTCGTCGAGTTGCTGCTGATGCTCGACGCGGCGCGGGGGGCGTCGGCGGCGCGGACCACGGTGGTGCTGCCGCACTACGCCTACGCCCGCTCGGACAAGAAGGACGCGCCGCGGATCTCCATCGGCGGGCGGCTCGTCGCGGACCTGCTGGTCGCGGCCGGTGCGAATCGGGTGCTGGCGATGACGTTGCACTCGCCGCAGGTCCACGGGTTCTTCAGCATCCCGGTGGATCATCTGCACGCGCTGCGTGAGCTCGCGGTGCATTTCCGCCGCCTGGACCTGTCGAACACCGTCGTCGTCTCACCCGACCTCGGTAACGCCAAGGAGGCGGCGGCGTTCGCGCGGATCCTCGGGGTCGGGGTCGCCGCGGGTGCCAAGCAGCGCTTCGCCGATGACCGGGTGAGTATCTCCGCGGTGATCGGGGACGTCGCCGGGCGCGATGTGATCGTCCTGGATGACGAGATCGCGAAGGGCAGCACGGTGCTGGAGCTGCTGGAGCGGCTGCGTGAGCTCGACGTGCGTTCGGTGCGGGTGGCGTGCACGCACGGGTTGTTCTCGGCGGGTGCGCTCAAGCGGATCTCCGACCAGCCGGAGGTCGTGGAGATCGTCTGCACGAACACGGTGCCGGTGCCCGAGGCCGAGCGGGTTCCGCAGCTGACGGTGCTGACGGTGGCGCCGCCGCTGGCCGAGGCGATCCGGCGCATCCACAACGGCGAGTCCGTCAGCGCGCTGTTCGACGCCTGAGCCCGCACCGCCGACCTGGTACGTCAGGATGCGCTGATGTCAGCGTCGGCTGTACTATCGGGGCATGGTGACGATCGTGTCGTCGGCGGAGGTGCTGGCCAGGTTCGGGCACGCGCTGTCCGATCCGACCCGCGCCCGGCTACTGCTCGTGCTGCGTTCCGGCGCGGCCTACCCGTCGGAACTCGCCGAGATCCTCGGCGTGGGCCGCACGAACCTGTCGAACCATCTGGCCTGCCTGCGCGGCTGCGGGCTGGTCGTCGCCACGCCGGAGGGCCGCCGCCAGCGGTACGAACTCGCCGACGACAAGCTGCGCCACGCCCTCGGTGACCTTCTCGACGTCGTCCTCGCCGTCGACACCGACCACATCCATCCCGACCACATCCCTCCCGACCACGTTCCTCCCGACCACATCCCTCCCGGCGTCGTCCACGCCGACGGGCCGCCGGGTGTCGAGGTTCCCGCGGGCGTGGCGGTGAGCGGGCCATGACCGCTCCGGGCGGCCACACCGGCCACACCGAGCACAACGACGCGCACGCTGAAAGCGACGATGCACGCGTCGGCGGGCAGGGACGTCACGACCACGGCGGCGGGCACGGGCATCAGCACGGCGTGCCGTCGGGGCGGACCAGCGTGTCGCAGCGCCGGCGGCTGTGGGTGGCGACCTGGCTCAACCTCGCGATCGTCCTCGGCCAGGCGGTCGCCGGCGTCGCGGCGGGTTCCGTCGGCCTGCTCGCCGACGCCGGGCACAACCTCACCGACACCGCCGGCGTGGCGCTCGCCCTGGTCGCGCTCACCCTCTCGCGTCGCCCGCCCTCGGCGCGGCGCACCTTCGGCGGGGTGCGCTGGCCGGTGCTCGCCGCACAGGCCAACGCCGCCACCGTCCTCGTCGTCACCGTGCTGCTGGCCGTCGAGGCGCTGCGCCGGCTGGGTTCCACCGGGGCGGTCGACGGGCCGGTCGTGGTCGGGGTGGCGCTGTTCGCCGCGCTGGTCAACGGGCTGAGCGCGCTGGTCGTGCGGGAACGAGACGGGGACCTCAACACCCGCGCGGCCGTGCTGCACCTCGCCGGGGACGCCGCGGTGTCGGTCGCGGTCGCGATCTCCGGCGCGGTGATCTGGCTCGTCGGCGGCGCCTACTGGCTCGACCCGGCGGTGTCGCTGGTGATCTCGCTGCTGATCGCCTGGCAGGGCGCCCGGCTGCTCGTCAGCGCCTCCCGGGTGCTGCTGGAGGCGACCCCGGAAAGCCTCGACGTCACCGCCGTACGCGCCGACATCCTGCGCGACGACCGGGTCCTCGACGTCCACGACCTGCACGTCTGGAGCCTGTCCGACCGCGTCCACGCCGCGTCCGTGCACGTCACCCTCGGCCATCTCGACCCCGCCGACGACGGGGCCGAAGGCGGGCATCCCAGCCTCGCCCAGGCCCGCGTCGTCACCGATGGGCTCAAGGCGATGCTCGCCGCCCGCCACGGCATCACCCACGTCACCGTCGAGGCGGAGTGCGAACCGTGCGCCCCCGGCCAGGACGACCCCTGCGGCATCACCCGCGACCTGCACGGCACCGAACACCACCACGACGATCACCACGACGACGATCACCACGACGACAGCCACCATCACGACGACCACCCCGTCACGCCGGCGCCCCGCCGCGGTGAGGAGCGTCCCGGCCGGCGCCGCTCGCGGCGCTCCGGTGTCACCTCCGCCCCCTGACCGGGCCCGGTGCGTCAGGCGCGCGACTGCGCATGCCACCGGCGGCGACCACGCACCGGGGGCGGGGGGAAACTGGGAGCCGGGGGAGAAGCGGGTGCGTCGTCGGCTGATCTGAGGAAGATCCACCCAAGGTCGCCCCCAGTCCCAGTCCCAGTCCCGGCCGCGCCGCGGCGGCCAGCGACCTCATCTCTGGTCGGTCTCCACATCGGTCTCCGCATCGGCGTCGGCGTCGGGGTCGCGCAGGGCGGGGGCGAAGGCGGCGATCGTGGCGAGCAGAAGTACAACGACAGCCAGCGCGCGGTGCAGGCCGGCGAGTTCGGCCAGGGCGCCGACCAGCGGCGGACCGGTCAGCCAGCCGGCGTAGCCGACGGTGGAGACCACGGCGATGGACCGGCCCGCGGACACGCCGAGCTGGGCGGCGCGGGAGAACACGGCCGGGGCGACGCAGGCGGTGCCGGCGCCGATGGCACCGAAACCGAGCACGCCGGCGGCGACGCCGACCGGTGCGGCGGCGAGGGCGAGCGCCCCGGCGAACCCCACGATCGCGACAGTGGCCAGGGCGCGCACCGTCCGTGCCGGGCCGAACCGGCCCAGCGCCCGGTCGCCGACCAGGCGCACGGCGAGCATGCACACCGTGAACGCGATGAACCCCGCCCCCGCGCGACCGGCGGGCACCCCGGTCACCTCCGTCAGGTAGACCCCGCTCCAGTCCGCGGCGACCCCCTCGCACAGGAAGCTCCCGAACGACACGGCGCACAACGCGGCGAACGGCCCTCGCGCGCCACGGCGGCGACGCGGACCCGCAGGCCCCGGCCGGGTTCCGGGCGCCGCGGCTCCCACCCCGCCCGCCTCGCGTGGCACCGGGTCCGGGTCGGCCGGTGCGATCCGCACGGGATCGGTGAGCATCCAGCGGGTGACCGGCAGGGCGATGCCCGCGCAGAGCGCGCCGAGGACGGCGAACTGGGTGCCCGCGGGCACCCCGAGGGACGCGGCGGCGGTGCCGATACCGGCGCCGCTGAGCGCGCCGGCGGTCCACGCCGCGTGCGCGGTGGACATGATCGGCCGGCCGTAGCGGTCCTGGACCCCGATGGCCTGGGCGTTCGCGGCGATGTCCAGGCCGCTGCTGGTCGCACCCCACAGCGCGAGCAGCGCGAACAGGGACCACTGGTCGTGCACGAACATCAGCAGCGCGCCGACGCCGCAGTAGGCGGGCAGCGCGGCGCGC
>NZ_JALKFU020000150.1 GCF_023242965.2 Frankia sp. AgKG'84/4 | reverse complement strand
CCGGCGCGCACCCGCCCGACGGCCAGGACCCCGACCGCTACAGAGAATCATCTAACCGACGATCTCAAACACCTTCTTTAGAGACGAGAAGCAGGAGGTACGGCGACTCATCAGCCGCAAGGTCGGACTGCTGAGCCTCCGTACCGGCCGGGAACACAAGAAGATTCATACCGAGCTCAACCGATTGTTCGGCGGCAACGTCGAAACCGCGACTCATCCGCAGCTCATACAACGGATCGAAATTCTGGATCGCTGGCTCGCGGGCACCGAGTGAGCACAGCGAAAGCGAACGCCGTCCTGATCGAGGCCCTCGGCAGGTCATTACGGGCAACAGAGTCCGGACTGGGCACTGTGCCGGACCTACTCCGGCGGGTCCTCGAAGATGGATCCTGGCGTGAGTTCGTGACCCCCCGCGGCGATCTCGTCCAACACGAGCACTTCGCCGACTTCATGACCACCCCGCCCACCCGCGGACTGGGTGCGACCCTCGAACTTCTGAAACGAATCCTCGCTGACGACCGCGGAACCCTCGACTTGCTCGACCAGGTTCTGGCCGGTCGGCAGGACGAGCGAACGGACCTCGGTAACGATGATCCCAAGGTAGGCCGGCCTGAGGTCAACGCTACAGAGAAGGCGCTCCGCCGTCTCCGGAAGGAGGCCGAGGCAGGCAACGTCCAGGCGGCCGAACTTCGTGACGAGGTCCTTGCCGGCCGTATCTCCCCCCACGCGGCGATGATCCGGGCGGGCTTGCGGGCCAAGTCCATCTCCGTACCTCTCGGGAAACCCGAGTCGATCGCGAACACCCTGCGCCGCCATATGAAGCCAGACCAGCTACGCGAGCTTCGCCGCCTGCTCGACGACGACACCTCATAATCCCGCCGGCGCGAGGCCGTTCAAGGCCGATCGGCCTCGCGCCGGCATCGCGGCCGCGTCGACGCCCCCCACGCCCTTGGAGGCTGCCATGCCACGCCCGAAGTTCCGACTCGCCTGCTGCCTGTGCCGTAACTCCATCCCGCTGGCCTCAGACGCCTACGCCCTGGACGACGAGTGGAAACGCCGCTTCCCGCAGATGGCAGGAAGGATTGCGTGTCAAACATGTTCTTTGCGTAACCACGTCTGGCAATGTCGCACCCGCGGCGTCTACGTAGACGGCCACATTCCCATCACCCGCCTTGCCGTGGGATCTGATGCTCAAGGCGGTGGCGCACCATACGGACTTCCCGTGGGTCCGTCTGTACGTGGAACGCTGCATGAAAAGCCTGGTGCGGAAGCCCGATGGAACCCTTGAAACGCGGACGATGGGGCTGCCGCAAGGCGGACCGATTTCACCGCTGCTCGCCAATCTGTTCCTGCATTATGCTCTCGACTCGTGGCTGGTCCGGGAGTTCCCGGGCGTCCCGTTCGAGCGGTACGCGGACGATGGCGTAATTCACTGCGCTACAGAGGAGCAGGCGCGACACGTACGTGACGCGGTCGGTCGCCGGCTCGCTGAAGTCGGGTTGGAAATTCACCCTGACAAGACCAGGATCGTGTTCTGCAAACAGGACCGGGCGGGCGACCATGAGCACATCTCGTTCACCTTTCGTAACTGGTCAGGTACTGGTTTGATCTTGGGTTAGGTGGTTGCGGGCATCCAGGGGCGGCCCTCGGCGAGTTGGACGAGGGCGGGGAACTGGGGGATGCCGTGTTTGGTGGCGGTGGACAGGTAGCTGCGGATCGCGCAGAACTGGCGGGCACCGGTGAGGGTGCGTAGGCAGCCGGATACCTTCTGCCGCAGTTTGATCATACGGATGTCGCGTTCCGAGCCGTTGTTGTCCGCGGGAACCCGCAGGTCCCGGGTGAAGCGCAGGTAGTCGGTTTCGCGGTCGACGAGGCGGCAGGCCAGGGCGTGGCGGGCGGCCATGAGTTTCGTGCCCCGCGGGGAGGTCTGGGTGATCCCGATGTGGGCGGCGTGGCGCAGGGCCCGGGTGTGGGTGGCCAGCGCCTGCGGGTCGACCGGTGTGCCGGTGATGGTGGCCTCGACGGTGAGCCGGTGCAGGGCGACGAGGGCGTCGGCGGCCTGGGTGGCCCAGCACCAGGTCCCGGCCGGGGCGGTGTCGGTGATCGCCTGCAGTTCGCGGAGCACGTGGGCGACGCACAGCTGGTGAGTGGCGTCGGTGTAGCTGTCGTACGCGGCCCAGGCGTCGTGGACCACGACCCCGGTGAACCCGGTCAGCACCCCAAGGGCGTCGATCCCGACGGTTCCCCGCTTCGGATGGCAGTCGATCAACGTGTACTTCCCGGTGCGGGCGCAGTGCACCCAGTGCAGTTTCCCGGCGACGCGCAGCCCGGTCTCGTCCGCGCCGAGCACCTCGGCGCCGGCCAGGTGCTCGCGGACCGCGGTGAGGAAACCTTCCAGGTCGGTGGCGGCGCGGGCGGCCATCGCCGCGACGGTGCCCGCGGACAGCGGGATCCCGACCAGCTCGGCGAGCGCGGTCGCGGTCCGGTCCGGTCCTTCGACAGGAACTGGCCGGAGTACAGGTAGACCGCCGCCGCGGTCACCCGCGGCCCGTACTGGACCGGGGCGTCCACCCCGGCCGGTGGGGTCGCCTTCGTCCGTGTCCCGCAGCCGCATTCTCGTTCCAGGAGCTGATGCTCGGTCACGTGGGGGCGGAGTTCGGGCAGGTCGAACACCTGCCGGCGTTCGGTCCGGGTCACTGGCCGGTCCGCCAGCTGCGTCCCGCACCCTGAGCACGGCCCCGGCTCGTGCACCACACGCTCGTCAGGATCGGCGACCATCCGCAGCGTCGATCCGGGATGGCCGTCCTGCCCGCCGGGCCTGCGGCCGGTCTTCGTCCGCAACGATTTCGGGGGTGGCTTGGCCAGCCCGTCCGAACTCGGTGGCTTCGACGAGTTCCGCGACGTCTTGGCGACCTGGGCTTCCAGCTCGGCGATCCGCGCCCGGGCCTGTTCCAACTCGGCCCGCAACTGCACGATCAGCGCCGCCTGCTCCACCACCAGCGCCACGAGCTCGTCATACGACGGCACCGACGGCGCGGGCGGATCACCGGACACACCCGAACCCTACGGACCGATCAACCACGCGGCACCAACACTCCGGGACTACCAGATCACCGAACAGCCCCAGCACGCCGCGAGAGCAAAAACAAACGATCTACGAGACCTGACCAGTTACGGTACTGCAGCAGCAGGACTCGACGCGGCGCGTTCAGTCGCCCAGATCACGAGAGACTAGGAAGTTGCCAAGAATCAGGTGATCCATCTCTGTCTTGAGGAAGCAGGACAGGGCATCCATAGGAGAGCAAACAATTGGCTCGTCAGCAATATTGAACGAAGTGTTGATCAGACACGGTACCCCGGTGAGCTCCGTGAAAAGGCGTAGCAGTTCCGCGAGCGGCGGGTTGTCCGACTCGGTGATCGTCTGGATGCGCGATGTGCCATCGACATGACAGGCACCCTGAATCATCTCCCGGTATTCGGGTCGTACCGGAACCACGAAGGTCATGTACGGGGAGGCCCGCTTCTTTCCAAGCTCGAACACGTGAGGAGCGAGATCCTGGAGAACCACGGGAGCAAAAGGTCGGAACCGCTCCCGGTGCTTAATTCGCTCGTTGATGATGTCCTTGATATCGGGGAAAATCGGATTGGCGAGGATGCTGCGGTTACCTAGCGCCCGCGGCCCGTACTCAAGACGACCCTGAAACCACCCGATGACACACTTCTCCTGCAGCAAGGTCGCAGCCTCCCGGGGCACTGACTCGGGATCAAACTCGCGCCACGTAACCCGGTCGGCGAACTGCTGTAGCGTTGCGAGGATCTCCTGCCTGCCGTAGCTGGGGCCCAGATATGGCGTCCTGCCGACCCGGGGAAACGCACCCTCCTGCTGACTGGCGAACACCCCTGCCCCGATGGCGACTCCCACATCGCTGGCGCCGAAGCTCACGTCCATCTCGGCGAAGCGAGAGCCCTCGAGCAACTTGCTGTTATTGACGCAGTTCAGTGCGAGTCCACCTTCAAAGATTATCCGCCGAAGGTCGCTTCTTGCTTCAAGCGTCCGCACCTGGCCCGCGGTCACGACCTCCAGCATGTGCTGTGCCGCGCTGGCCACGCGCACCCGGAAACCGAAGTTCTCCCTGCAGTCCGCATTTCCATCGAAGATCCGGTCGAACAGCTCGTAGTATGCGGGAATCATGTTAGCCGGATACGGGATGGTGTAGGTACCGTCGAGACGCACCTCCACCACATGCTGCAGGAACGGGTTCGGCTCGGGCGGCGGGCCGTAGCCGGCCAGACCCATGACCTTGTACTCGTCGCTGTTCGGGGTGAATCCGAGATATCGGGTCACCACGGAAAAGAGCATCGCCAGCGAGTGTCGCGAGTCGATCGATACGTCGTCAAAGATCTGAACCTTGCCGTCACGCACCTCACCCATGATCGATGACAGCCATTCGGCGCGACCGTCGCTGACTAGAAACGCGGTATCCCCGCCTCCGGACAGGTGATATCCGGTCATCAGGTGTGCGATGTGGTGCGGGACGAAGACCAGCTGCTCGTTGCCTAGAAGATGCCCCGTGTGCTCGAGGAAGTCGGCCCGAATCGCTTCCTCGCTGAACAGGCTTGTGTGGGTCTCCGCCAGGCGCTGCAGACGTGCGAACTTCGCCGTGGTCGTCGCGGCACGGTCATCGGTGATCTCGGCGGTCATTTTGTCGATCACGTCCTGGGAGAACTGCCAGGAGAAGGCGAAGACATCGACATCATCGTAGGAGATCCCCGATGAGTCCAGGCACCAGCGCACTGCGTTGATAGGAAACTTTGATGTCCTCTTCTCGCGGTTGAGTCGTTCTTCCTCGACGGCGGCGACTAGCTCTCCGTCCACGATCAGGGCGGCGGCGGCGTCATGGCCGTACAGCAGATGGCGGTCGATGCCGGTGGCGCGGTAGAGGCGCGCGAAGACGTCGGCGGACTTGCTGAATCCATTGTAGCCCATGACGATCATGAGGAGCTCCTTGCCGACAGGATTTGAGGTTGTGGAGGTCAGGGCCAGTTCGGTGTACCGAATTCCTGGGACTTCTGTCGGCGGGGCGTCATGGACCGGTCCGGCCGTTGCCTGACACCTGGCTGTCGGATGCCTGCTGAGGCCAGATCGTGAGGAAGTCGGAGATGACGGCTCGTCGCCGGAAGCCGGGATCAAGCTCTGCCCCGGACAGGTCGGCCCCGGACAGGTCGGCCCCGTCGAGGTCGGCCCCGACAAGCCGGCAGTTCGCCAGGTCGGCCTGGATGAGATAGGCCTCAACCAGAGTGGCACCCTCGAGGTTGGCCCCCCGCAGGTCGGCGGACATCAAGTATGACTCGGACAGCACGGCTCCGGTGAGGTCCGCCTCTACTAGATCGACACCCTGAAGATCGGCGCCGTGCAGGCATGCGTCTCTGAGATCGGGGCGGAACGGGCCCCGAGCCCGGCGTAGGCGGGCATACTCGTTCCATTGCTGGGGACCCCGCAGCAGGATGGCCTCGTCCGTGGTCGGCATGATGCTGTCCACCCGCGCCTAGAGGTCGCCCAGCGCGCGCAGCGCGCGCTTCTCGATGTCGACCACGGACCCGACCGTGTCCACCACAGCCTCTACAAGCTGCGACCGGTCAGCCCCCGGAACCGTGGCTCTCGCCAGCAGGGTGCGTCCCAGGTTCTGCCACAGCGTGCCGCTCTTGACGAAGAGCTCGGCGGGATCTGCATATCGAGAATCGTTCGACGCTAGGGCGAGCGCGGTAAGGAAGCGGCCGATCATTGGGCGGAAGAGTCCACCTCCGGTCCCGAACGTCTCGATCTGGTCGCCTAGGTGGAGTAGTTGCCGCACAAGCGCGTCAGAACGGACGGCCCGACCTTCGGCGTCAACATCGTCGACCTCACCGCGCTTTGACCGCGGCCATGCCGAGGCCGCTGCCTGCAGCTGCTTCATGCCAGGTATGCCCATGTTCCGGTTACCGGGCTTCAGGACATCGCGACACAAATTTCGCACCGCCACCGGCCCTACCAGCCTCAGCTCCGGGATAGTGCGGTGCGTGCCGAAGATGTACACCTTCCAATCCGGGCTTAACGGCGGTGAGTTCCGGCTCGACCGCGCCGCCTGCAGGTCCGTCGCGGCGACGACGACGGGCGAATCGAACGCCGGGTCCGACACCTCGAACCTGTTGCCGTCGACGACCCTGACCACGTTGACGAAGTATCCGCCGAAGGAGGATCTGCCCTCCAGCCCCCAGTACGGCAGCTGACCGAGATCCACGCGGGTGATGACTGCGGGAGCCGATTGCAGCAGCGCCATCAACCCCTTGCCTGACTTCGGGGCATGTCCATCGACCTTGACGCCCATCAGCCGGGCCGCTCTAAGCGGCATGATCGTCTGCTTTCCCACGACGATGTCCGGATCGCTGCCCGGCGAGGGAAAGAAGGAAAACCCAAAGCTTCCGTCCAGACCGAATACCACATCCTCGTCGACGTCGTAGCCTGCAGCCGCGAGAATGTTGCACTGACATGCTGATTCGCAATGGATTCCTCGCCGATGAACGTAGCGGCCGACGCTCAACTTTCCTCCTTTCGACCCAAGGCCATCAGGGAAGCTCGAGTATTCCCGTCCAAACCTTCCAGGGCATAGCGGTAAGTATCCCGCATCATCTCAGGTTGCCATCGACACAGGTATGCAGCCAGTTCCGCCGGATGAACCCGGCCAACAACCTTCAAAAGCCATCCGCACCCCTTCTGCACATAGATATCGTTGTCGTGCATGAGAACTGTGCAGTTGTCGAAGGCGTGTGAGACGGGAAGCTCGAACGTAACCTTGCCGACCTTGCGGCGGACGAACTTCACGACCGCCACATTCGCCGCCCTGCGCGCCCAAGCGGACTCTGAGTCGACCCACTGCCGGGTACGCGGAATCAGATCCAAGTGACCGAGAAAGAACGGATAGAGCAACTTCAAGCAGAGGTCGTCGCACTGTGCCCAGTTCGACACGTACCGGGCCAGCCAGATCTCACAGCGGTCAAGAAAGTCGTCATCGAGCTGGTGTTTCGCGACCTTGTGCAGCAGTGCGAAGCCCAGCAGCACCTCCTCGTGGTAATCGGCATACCCCAGCACCCTCTCCGCGATCTCTATCCTGCCGCCGACCGATATTCCCTCCCTCCTATGGAGGTAGTCGCTCGCGACCTCCATGACCGCGGCGTTGCTGACGCCGAGGGCGCGGATCCCCTTTGGAAAATAGCGCTGGATACCTTCCGCGAAAACCGGATCACCCCGTGCCGCCAAGGAATCCAAAAGATCGTCGGCCGCCACACCCGCGTCCACCTATGTCGACCCTAGGGTAAGCAAGGTCGGCCTGGAAGTCGGCCGCCGAGGGGCCTTTTCAAGTCGGGTTTTGGTACTCATCACGTAATCGTACTCGCGCTGCATGTCAGCCACCGTCTGCTTCGAGTAGGCCGCACGATCGGACAGGCTCTGTCCGCGCAAACCCCACCACAGATACCAGTTCTTGTGGCGAAGATAAGCGTCCCGGACGAAGTCAAGAGTTTCATGGTCATCGACGATCGCCGGCTCCACATAGTACGCCGGAACGAACGTGCCCTGCCCCTCGGTCAGGATCCCAGCCTTCACCGCCTGCTGCTCCAGCTTGGTGCTGCTAAGGATCCGGATGCCCAGGTTGGCGTAGATCTGGGCAGGGTTGAGAAATCGCTCGGTGAAGCTGATCGACTCCCGCAACGCGGCCGAGGTCTCTCCTGGGCCACCGAGGAAGATACAGTGCGTGTGCTCGATTGGACTAGCGGTGAAGAGTCGGTCGACTTCGAGGACCTTTTCCATGTCGAAGCCCTTCTGGAGGTCTGCCAGAGCTTCGTCCGTGAGCGCGTCGGTGCCCAGGTCGACCCGGATGCAGCCGGCCGCGGCAAGCAGATCGACAAACTCCGGTGTGATCGCATTGGGCGTCAGCTGGCAGTACCAGGGGACGTTCAGTTTCACGCGGATCATCTCGGTGCAGATTTCCGCAGCATACTCGAGCGGGAAGTTGAACGTCGCGTCCACGATCTCGAATTCCCGGACCGACGGGTTCTCCGCCATGGCGCGCTGGATCTCACCGACGACCTCGGCGGGTTCCTTAAAACGGTTTCCCTTGCCCTCTGTCTTGCGGATGATGCAGTACGAGCAGTAGAGCTTGCACCCGCGTTTCGTCTGCAGCGTCTCGATGGCAGGCTGGTGGTCACGGGTGAGGTCGGAGGCGGCCGAAACCCCCTCTTCGAAGTATCTCGGGTCGTAGACGGATCGGTCAGGTGCAAGCGCACCGAGGTCGAACGCGGAGTTCGCAGGGTTCTGAACGAAGTACCCATTCGCATCGACATAGCACAGACCGGAGATCTCGCCTATGGGCCCGCCGACCTTCAGGTAATCCATGAGCTGGACGATGCCGGCCTCCCCCTCCCCCGCGATCCCGTAGTCCGGCTGTGCGTACTCGAAGAATGCGAGCGGTTCAACGGAGAACCCGGAGCCACCGAGGACGACCTTGGCCGAAGTGTACTTGCGGACGCATTGGACGATCTTCTCGGTCATTGGTCCGAAGAAGATAGGGTCGACGAACGTCAGGTTGTCGAGGTTACGAACGGCGATGCCGACGACATCGTACGGCTTTGATGTAAGCCGCTCACGGACCGCCTTCAGATCCCGGGACTCCCAGAGAAGGTCCAGCACGTCGACATCGTGACCGGTCCGCTTGAGCGCCGCGCTGATGTAGGCCATGCCGATAGGTAGGGCCGGACGCGGCACCCTGATCTTGTTGGTGGAGATGAGTAGAACTCGCATTCCCATTCACTTCCCCTTGGCTTCGGGGGGCGCAGACTGGTCGTCGAGGGCCGCCCAGTACGTCGACGGATGCAAATCATGGCGCAGCGTAGCCTTGTGCCGATATTGGCGCATGCGATCCAGGTCGACGTGCACCACACCGACGCCCTCGCCGTCCTCAAGCAGGACCATGCGTTCGTCGCCGTCGACGAAGTCAAACCGCTCCGCCTCCAGAAACAGCGGGTCAGCCAGGATCTGGCTGCGACCCATATAGCCGAATCCCGCGTACAGGTTCGTCCCTATCCCGGATGCGAACGCGAGGATGCATTCTGCGTCGATGGTGCGGGTCGGGAGGCGCATGTTCGCGACGTACGCAAACATGTCGGGGATCAGGGCGGAGCATGCTAGGATGTCGACGCCACGGCGGAAGTACTCGCGTGCCGCCTCGGGGAAATTGATGTCGTAGCCCTGCAGGAGGCCGACGCGCCCGAACTCGAGGTCGAAGACCGGGTACTCCGAGCCGCTGCTCAGGTAGCGGCTCTCGAGGTCGTGGCAGTGCACGCGCCGGTACTTCCCGATCAGGTCGCCCTGGGGGCCGGTGAGGACGGACGTGCTGTAGTACTTGCCGTCGTCTCCGCGTTCCAGTAGGCCCGCGACGAGGTAGACACCGAACTGCTGGGACAGCTCGCACAGCCGCCCCGTCTCCGGGCCTGGGATCGGGACGGACACCTCCGCCACCTCCAGGATGTTCCCAGAGGTCAGGAAGGCCTCGGGCAGGCAGATGAGGTGCGCGCCCTGCCTGACCGCCTCGGTGATGTGTCGTTCGGCGCGCCGCTGGTTGGCGGTCTCAACCGGTCGGTGCATCAGCCCTGGTAGAAGGGTGATCTGCTGATCGGAGGGCCGGGTGCGGGGTGTGGAGTTGACCTTGGAGGATCGGGAGTCGATCTCCCGGGGGCTGGCAGCGGAGTTGTCGCATCGGGCGATCGGGACGCTGCTGAATCGCAGCCAGTCGGTGATCAGCCGCGAGGTCACGCGGAACGGCGGCAACGCGGACTACCGGGCGGCGGACGCCCAGCGGCGCGCGCAGGAGAACCGCCGGCGACCGAAGATGTTCAAGCTGGAGAAGGGCCGGCGGTTGCACGACGCCGTCGCCGAGCGCCTGGCCGCTGACTATTCTCCGCAGCAGGTGGCGAACAGGCTGGTCAAGGAGTTCCCGGACGACCCGGAGATGCGCGTGTCGCACGAAACGATCTATCAGACGCTGTTCGTGCAGGCGCGTGGCGAGCTTCGCACGCAGCTGAAGCTCGCGTTGCGGTCCGGGCGGGCGGCGCGCCGACCGCACGGGTCGACGCGGCCGAAGCAGGCCAGGATCGCTGGCATGGTCAGCATCTCCGAGCGTCCGGCGGAGGTCGCCGACC
>NZ_JALKFU020000014.1 GCF_023242965.2 Frankia sp. AgKG'84/4 | reverse complement strand
GCGGCGCACCGTCGCGCCGCGTCCGCGCTCGCCCTGGCCGGGGCGCCACCGGCCGTCCTCGCCGTGCACATCGAGCGTTTCCCGCGGGACTCCGGTCTGCACGAGGTACACATGCTCGCCGACGCGGCGAAGGAGTCGCTGGCCTCGGCGCCGCCCGACGCGGTGCGCTGGCTGCGGCTGGCGCTGCGCATCCTCACCATCGCCGATTTCGCCGACGGGCGCGTAGCGGGCGGCGGCGGTCCGACCCGGCTCGACCGCCTGCGCGGCGAACTGTCCCTGAGCCTCGCCTGGGCGTTCCACTCGGCCGGGATGCCCGCCGAGAGCCGCACTCAGATCCGGCAGACCCTGCGGCTCGCGGCCGGACGCCCGGTGACGGACCGGGCAGGCATCGCGAGCCTGTGCGCGATGCTCGCCTACGCGACCGGCCAGCATGCCGATGCCAAGGCGATCCTCGTCGCCGAGATCGAGACGGCGATCGGCGGACCGCTCCCGGGCCCCGACGACGCACCGGACCCCGGCGAGCCGCACGGAACCATCGAGCGGCGGGGTGCCCTGGAGTTGCGCGGTGCCGGGCCTTCCGTACCGCCACTGGCCAGGGCCGCCGTCATCGCCCTGCTGCTGAGCAAGGCCGTGATTGGCCTGCTCGACGGAACGCCGCCGAGCCCTGCCGACCTCGGCCTGATGCTGCGCCTGGCCCACGCCGAGGGCGACCGCACCGCCGAGGTCGGGGCGCTGGCCGTGCGCGCGGTCGTGGAGGCGTTCGACGGCGACGTTCCCGCCGCGGCGATGACCGTGACCCGGTGCATCGCCATCGCCGACCGACTGCCCGACGCCGCCCTCGCGGATCATCCCGAGCATCTGGCGCTGCTGGGCTGGGCGGACTCGATCCTGGGCCGCCAGCTGGACGCCGAGCGGCACTTCAGCCGGGGTGCGGCCCTCGCCCACGCGTCCGGGCGAGGCGAGGTGATGCCACTGCTGCTCAGCGGGCTCAGCGCGGTCTACCAGCGGGTGGGGCGCCTGCCCGAGGCCCGCCGGATAGCCGCCGAGATGCAGCAGCTCATCCGCCACTCCCACCGCGGCCACCACACCAGCCTGGCCGAGGCCATCGAGGCGCTCGCCGGGGTCTGGATCGACGGGCACGGCAGCCGGCGGACCGCCGCTCTCGCCGAGGCCGCCGCGGTCGAACGGTCCACGGCCCGGCCGACGGCGCGGCGCTCCTGGTGGGGCGATGTCGCCACGATCTGGACCGCCTACGCGGCCGCGTCCGACGGCGGCGATCCGCGCCGCACCGAGGCGCTGATCCTCGACACGGGCGGCGGCGAGGCCCTCGATCTGGTGTCACCGATTCTGCATCCGATGGCGTTCGAGGCGCTCGCCGCGGCGGCCGAGCGGCTCGGCGACATCGAGGCGGCCATGCACTGGGCGGAACTGGCCGAACGTGCCGCGGACCGGCTGGGCCTGGGCTACCAGCGCGGGCACGCGCTGGCCGCCCGGGCGCACGCGCTGCGGGGCATGGCGCAACCCGGTTCCGCGGCGCAGCTCTACCTGCGCTCCGCGGACCTGTTCGCCGCCGCCGGCATGCTCGCACTGCGGACCCATCTGCTGGTGGAGTCCGGCCGGTGCTTCGCGGCCGCCGGCCAGCCCGCCGACGCCGCCCGCCAGTTCACGGCGGCCGGGGAACTCGCACGGCGCTGCGGAGCGACCCGCCTCGGCCGCCAGGCCCACGCCGGGCTGCGCGCCCTGGAGCGGCGCGGGCAGACCGGGGACGCGCTCGACGCCCTCACCCCCCGCGAACGCGAGATCGCCGCCGCCGCGGCGAAGGGCGGGACGAGCCGGCAGATCGCCCTCGACCTGCGGCTGAGCCCGCGCACCGTGGACGCGCACCTCACCCGGATCTACCGCAAGCTCGGCGTCTCCTCCCGGGTGGCCCTGGTGCGCCTCGCCGGGGAGAGCGGCTCGCCCTGACCGTGCGTCGCGAGGCAGGTCAGGCAGGTCAGGCAGGTCAGGCAGGTCAGCCAGGTCAGGCGGTCACCCGGTCAGCGGGGCGGGGCAGCTCGAAGCGGTCGTCGTCGGCCAGGATCGCGCGCTGGATCTCCCGCAGCGGCCGGCCGGGTTCCAGGCCGAGCTCGTCGGCGAGGATCTGCCGGGCCCGCTGGTAGACGCGCAGCGCGTCGGCCTGCCGCTCGGAACGATAGAGCGCGAGCATGAGCTGCCGGTAGAACGCCTCCCGCATCGGATGTTCCAGGGTGAGCTCGAACAGCTGGCCGATGAGCTCGCGGTGCCGCCCGCCGCTCAGCCCCGCCTCCATCATCATCTCCAGGCATTCCAGCCGGGCCTCCTCCAGCCGGGTGGCGAAGGCGTCGACGATCGCGCCGTCGCGCAGGTCGCCGAGGGCGGGTCCCCGCCATTGCGCGAGGGCCAGCGCGAACTGCTCGGCCGCCTGCTGGTGCCGGCCGTCGCGGGCCAACTGCCGGCCTTCGGCGACGGCCCGTTCGAACAGGTGCAGGTCGACCGCCTCGGCCTCGACGGCCAGCAGATATCCCGGGGGGCGGGTGAGGATCGGGCAGACGGGGCGCAGCGGGCAGGTAAGCATCTTGCGGAGCTGGGAGATGTAGACCTGCAGGGTGGCGGTCGCGCGGCGGGGCGGGTCGGCCCGCCAGATCTCGCTGACGAGCTGGTCGCTGGCGATCACCTGCCGGCGCCGGGCCAGCAGCGCCGCGAGCAGCACCGTCATCTTCGGCGCGCTCAGATGCACCCGTCGATCGCCGTCCATCACGCGCAAAGGTCCCAGGATCTCGTACCGCACCAGGATGCCCCTCAGACGAAGTAGACGTTGATGGCGCGGGCCGACAGCCCCCGGTTTCGGCGCCCGCTCCAGCACGGTCTCACGTGCGCCTGCCCGTGCATATACGAGGACTCTCGTAGTGTCGCTGCGTGATGCCCAAAAAAGACACACTTCGGCAATGCCCCTGAACCGACATGAGGTGCCCCACACCATCATCGAACAGTGACGCCGCTGTGTCGACGACTCCGTCCGGACGCGGATCACCCGCACGTACGGCTATTCCGACCGGCGTCAATCATGAATGTGACACCGCTTTGCTCACGATCCTGCCTGGACCACACCCTCGGCCCGCAGGGCGGCGATCTTCTCCGGTGGGTAGCCGAGCCAGGTCAGCACCTCGTCGGTGTGCTGGCCGAGTGCCGGCACCGGGCCCATCGACGGCTCGACGCCGTCGAAGTCGAACGGCGGGCGAAGGGCGCGGACCGGGCCCACTGGGGTGGCCACGGATCGCCAGCGGTCCCGCGCCGCCAGCTGCGGATGGGACAGCAGGTCGGCGATGGTGTTGAGGCGGCTGCTGGCGACGTCGATGGCGTCGAGGCGCGCGATGACATCCGCCGCGGGCAGCGTCGCGGTCCGCCCGCCGACGAGGGCGTCGACGAGGCGCCGGTTGCGGACCCGGGCGACGTTGGTGGCCCAGTCCGGGTGCTCCGCGAGGTCCGGACGGCCCAGGAACGAGGGCGCGAAGCGGGCCCATTCCCGGTCGTTCTGGATGCCGATCAGCACCTCGGCGCCGTCCGCCGTCGGATAGGCGTCGTAGGGGGCGATGCTGCCGTGGCTCAGGCCCGCGCGCGGCGGGACGATGCCGGTGGCCGAGGTGTAGTGAATCTGGTAGCCGAGCCATTCGGCGGTCGCGTCGAACAGGCTCGTCTCCACCACGGCGCCCTGCCCGGTGCGTTCCCGGCCGAGCAGGGCGGCGAGCGCGCCGCTGAACGCGTACATGCCGGCGGCGATGTCGGAGGCGGGAATCCCCGTCTTCGCCGGCCGTTCGGGACCGCCGGTGACCGACGCCAGGCCCGTCTCGCTCTGCACGAGCATGTCGTAGGCACGCCGGGTCGCCAGCGGGCCGCCGGTGCCGTAGCCGGACAGGCTGACCGTCACCAGCCTCGGGTGGCGGGCGCGCAGCTCGGCGGCACCGAAACCGAGCCGGCCGGCGACACCGGGCGCCAGGTTCTGTAGGAAGACATCGGCCCGGGCGATCAGATCGGCGAGAACCGCGGCGCCGGCGGGGTTCTTCAGGTCGAGGGTGACCGATTCCTTGCCGCGGTTCAGCCAGACGAAGTGGCTGCCCATCCCGGCGACGGCGGTGTCGTAGCGGCGGGCGAAGTCCCCGCCGTCCGGGCGCTCGACCTTGATGACCCGCGCACCCAGATCCGCGAGGTGACGGGTGGCGAGTGGCGCCGCCACCGCCTGCTCCAGCGCGACGACGGTGATTCCTCGCAGCATCGGCGGTGCGTTCACCGGATCCTCCCAGGGTCCAAGACCGACAGAGCCGCCGATACCGGCGATGAAGCGCCGCGAATATAACGAATACATCGCGCCGGCATCCGGTTTTCCCGCGATAGCGGGCTTACCGCACGAGGCCGGGCCAGCGTGCCGCGGCGAACAGCGCGGCGGCGGAGACGAGCGAGAGCAGGCTGCGCACGTGGTTGGCCACGCTCCACCGGCTCACGTAGTGCAGCCAGACGGCGGCCGAGCTGGCGGCGTCGGGGTCCAGGCCGGCCAGGGCGTTGTTCTGCGGGATGTTGACCGCCGCGGTCACGATGAGCGAGGCGATGCCGGCGAGCGCCCCGACGGCCAGCAGCCACGACTCCGGCCGGTTCCAGTGCGCCGCGACCCAGACGGCGATCGCCACGCAGCCGAGGACCGAGCCGAACAGCGGCACCATCAGCAGGCTGCGGGGCGCGACCACGTTGATCTGCTGCATGGACCGGATCGCGGCCGGTGTCGAGACCCTGCGCAGCGCCGGCATCACCAGGATCGAGAAGCCGAGCAGCACCCCGCCGGTGAGGGCGGACAGGGCGGCCGTGGGCACGGTGACGTACCGGTTGAAGACGTCCATGCTGCACCTTCCGTTGACGCCAAATTCTGCAACGTTGTTACGTTACGGCGTAACGGTACGGTGTTGCGCTATCGTCGTCAAGCGTGGGCCGACCTCGACAGCACGACGAGAGCACGCGGCTGGCGTTGCTGGCTGCCGCCGAGCGGATGATCGACGCCGATGGCCCGGACGCGGCGTCCGTCCGCGCCGTCGCCGACGCGGTGGGCACCACCACCCGCGCCGTCTACAGCGTCTTCGGCTCCAAGGACGGCATGCTCGAAGCGCTCGCCACCCGGCTGTTCGACTTCCTGGTCGCCGCGATCGACGCCTGCGAGCGCACCGACGACCCGGTCGTCGACCTGGTCGAGGCCTCGGTCAGCGGATTCCGGCGCACGGCGTTGGAACATCCGGCGCTCTACTCGCTGGTGTTCCTGCGTGTGGTCCCCGACCTGCGGTTCGGTGCCGACTTCGCCGAGTCCGCCGGGCGCGCGTTCGGGCGCCTGGAGTCGTTGGTGCGGCGCCTGCACGAGGAGGGGCCGCTGGACGCGGCGGGCGCGGGGGACGCCTCACTCGCCGTGCACGCCCTCACCGAGGGGCTGGCCTCGATGGAACTGCGCGGCGCCCTCGCCGGCACCGGGGATCCCGAGGCGGTCTGGCGGACGTCCGTGCGCACGCTGCTCGACGGCTTCGCCGGGGCGCGCGGCGGACGCGTCGTTACCGGAGGTTCGGCCGATGCCGGGTGTGGGTGAAGGCATTGGCACCTTTGCCGAACGCCAGGACCTTCGCCGCCCGGATCTCGTAGACGTGGACCGGGCCGTCCCCGCCCTCGTGGTGAAAGCCGCCGTCGCCGACGGCGTAGCGCCAGCTACCGTCCCACCTGGCCCGCCAGGCCGCGGCGAGGCGGGTGAGCAGCTCCTGGTCGGTGACGCGGACGGCCGCACCCTCGACCATCACGTCGAGCCCGCGGTCCCAGGTGTCGCGCCCGGTGGTCAGCACGACGTGGGGATTGCCGGCGAGGTTGACCGCCTTCTGCTCCTGCGGCCCGGTGCAGAAGAACGCCGCGTCGTCGACCCACACGGACACCAGCGGGGTGACGTGCGGACGGCCGTCCGCACGTACCGTGGACAGCCAGCTCAGCTGGGCCGATTCGAGGGCCGCCCGCGCCGCCGCCCACGAGGTCGCCCGCGCGCCGGGGGCGCTGAAGCGCACGTCGATCTCGGTCACCGGTTCAGCCATCGTCGCTCCGCTCATCGGACGCCGCGTGCCCACCGGCGGTTGCCTTCCCCGCCGTGGCAGCGGGAAACGCCTCGGCCACGATGCGGTCGACCTCGGCCGCGGCGAACACGTCCGCACGGCGATCCCCAGCGGCCCCGTGACGGCCTCGCGCAACCACCACGACAGGGTCCGCGACCGGTGGCCCGGCGGCGCGGATCCACCCAGCGGGTCGCCTCAGATCAGGGGTGTTCGCCGACGGCGGGCAGGTCGCTCTCCATCCTCGCCGCCGGGACTGCCAGCAGGGACGACGGGAGGAGACAAGGACCCAGGACGTGGCGGACGACGGCTTCCAGATCGGCCTGGACGTCGTCCAGGGCGCGCCGACCGGTGACCCACTCGCGCAGACCGCTGCTGAGCATCGCGTTGATCGCCATTCGGGCGGGCGCCGCGACCTGCGCCGGGACCTCCTCCAGCAGGGCGGCGAACACGCCGTCCTGGGCCCGGGTGACCTCGGCGATCGCCTCGCTGGCGAAGGGCTCCGCGGAACTCTGCACCATGACGATGAGCCGGGCGACGTTCGGGTGACGACGGAAGGACCGCAGTTCCCGGCGCAGCAGCGAGAGCACGACCTCGACCGGGCTGTCATGACCGCGCACGAACTCCGCCTGGACCCGCCCGGCGAGGCGGCCGTGCCAGTCCGCCCAGGCGGCGGCGAGAAGATGATCCTTGGAGGCGAAGTAGCGATACATGGTGCCCAGCGCGACACCGGAACGGTCCGCAACATCGCGCATCTGCAGCTTCTCCGGGCCAATCTCCTCGACCAGCGCGATGACCGCTTCGGTGAGCACCCGGCGCCGCTCGCGCTGCCGCGGCGTCATACCGTCAACGGGCAGCGGGAGGGATTCGAGCTTCGCCACGTCCCGATCGTATCGTGAAACGTCGTTCTAGTCCGGGAATCCGGCCGGTAAACCAGCCGTGAACCACGACGCACCTCCCCCCAGCCGGTGCGGCGACAATAATCTCAAATATGAACAATTCGCTCATCATCGTACCGATACCCTCCACGCACCGCTGCCCAAACGATCTGAAACCCGGTTTCAATATCGCCAGATGACCCGGCGCCGACGCCCGGGCGCTCACCACGTCGCGCTACGCCCGCTCGATCGGCTCCTGGATCTCCGTGACCCAGCCGTCGACGTCCGCCGGGCACGCCAGGCTCACCTCACGGCTCGGTCCCGCGACGCGGTGGCCGGCATCCTCGATCCAACGGGCGGGCACCTGGTAGGCGGACAGACAGTCGTCCATCGAGCCCTGGTGCACCGGGACCGCCACTCGCGCCGCAGGCAGGTCCACCACGGCAACGCGACCGTGCCCGGCGAATCCTCGATACTGAACATGGTGTTACCGGTGTACGGCCTGACACCGTGTCACGGTCAAGGACCGCGCCGGGAACCGTCGGCCTGGACGGCGCGCAGGGTGCCGTCGACGAGGCTGCGCACGCCGTCCGCGTACGTGTCCCGGGGACCCGGCTCGGCTCCTGGGACCTCAGCTCGGTCGGCACCGTCGAACTCGTCGTCAACTGGCGGCCCTGCGTCATGTGCTACGGCGCGGTCATGTGGTCCGGGGGCCAACTGCTCACGATCGCCGGGGAGGGCGACGACGTGACCGTCTACAACGCCCGTCGCGGAGCCGGCTCAGCGGCCTGAGCCGCCGGCCAGTTGGTCGAGCCAGGTGTGGAGGACCGTCCGGGCCCGCTCGGCGAGCCGCTCGCCGTGGCGGCGGGCGTCGGCCCGTAGCGCGGCGGGATCCAGCCGGTGGGCGGCGAGTTCGTGGGCATGGCCGATCAGCCACCGCTCGATCCGGTTGTGGTCGGCTTCCAGGTGGAACTGCAGGCCCAGCACCGACGGCCCGTGGGCGAACGCCTGGTTGGGAAAACCGGGTGTCGCCGCGAGCCGCGCGGCGCCCGCCGGGATCGCGAACTGGTCGCCGTGCCAGTGCAGCACCGGAGTGTCCCCCAGCGCGGCGAGCACGGAGTCCTGCCCGGCCTCGGTCAACGTCAACGGCGCGTAGCCGATCTCCACCCGACCGGTCGACGTCACCTCGGCGCCGAGAGCGTGCGCGATGATCTGGGCGCCGAGGCAGACGCCGAGGGTGGGCAGGCCGAGCGCGAGCCGGTCGGCGACCCCCTGGATCTCACCGGTGAGAAACGGGTAGCGGTCGACGTCGCCGACCCCGATCGGGCCGCCCAGGACCACGACCAGGTCGTCGTCGCCGAACGCGGCGTCCGGCACGAGATCCACGCCGACATCGACGTAACGGACGTGGTAGCCGCGGTCGGCCAGCACCGGGCCGAGGATGCCCAGGTCCTCGAAGGGCACATGCCGAACGGCGACAGCGGTGGGGGCCACGTCCCGAGTCAACCAGCCGTGGACCGAACCAGCCGGCCTGACCGCACGTCACCGGGTTTACCGAGGTCCGATGGGCCCGGCGTCGGCGGGTCCGGGCCGCGCAGGCGGCCGGGGCGGGCCGCGGGCGGGCGCCAGGAGTCCAGCCGCGCGGCGATGGCTTCCGTCGCCGGGCGCCGGCCGACCCGGCGATGGGCCTCGGCGAGGAACCGGTCCGTGCGGCGGGAAACCACCGCGTTCGGCCTGCGTGCGGAGATGTCCAGTGACTCGGTGACCAGCGTCTCCGCCCGGTCGACGTCGCCGTGGTGCAGCTCCACGGTGGCCGCCGCGATCCGCGCCATCGACTGCAGACCCGTCGCGCCGACCAGATCCAGCTGGCGGATGGACGCCTCCGTGTACACCCGGGCGGCGTCGGTCTGGCCCAGCTCGATGTACGCGGCGCTGGACAGCTCCGCGAGCGTCAACGCGTGGAGAGTGTCGATCGAAAAGCCCGGGTCGCCCTTCTGCTCGCGGGTCAGCAGCCCCTCGATGCGCCACGCCCGGTTGATCGCCAGATGCACGCCCGCACGTTCCCCCATCGCGCCGAGCACGCGGGCCTCGATGGCCGCGGCCCGCCCGGCCGCCGGCGAGTGGTCTCCGACGTGGGCGGCAGCGTCCCGGGCGAGCTGGAGCGCGTTGTCCAACCGGCCGCCCTTGCGGGCGAGCGAGGACTGCCACAACCGGACCCACGCCTGCAGCGAGCGATCCTGCGCCTGGCCGGCGTGCTCGAAGGCGTCGAGGAACGCCTGCCCCGCGCCCGCGTCGTCGCCCAGATCGTGCCGGGTGGTCGCCCACAGCGCGCACAGCCGGCCCGCCGCCCGGTGCAGCCGGCGCTCCACCTCGGCGCGGTGCCCGCCGTCGGCGAGCGAGGAGCGCACGACCGGAAGGTGCCGCCGCAGGTAGACGGCTGTCGCCTCGATCGGCGCGCGTTCATACGCGACGGTGATCTGACCGATCCGCGTGTCGATGTGGTCGAGGGTGTCCCGCGCCGGGATCACCCCGTCGTCCTCGGCCACGAACAGGCCGTGGGGAGCCGCCGCGCCCGCGGCCAGCTCGAGGAGTTGTCGCCGGTTGATCTCGCCCATGCTGCACCCATGCCCCGGGAAGTCGCCTGCCTCCCGGGGGCATCGTGCATTTGTGAACGGACCCTGATCGGGCCTTTGTCCATGTCGTGCCCCCGTTTGTCACCCGACCGCCTGCCTCGCCGCACGCCGGCCGCGGGGTGCCATCACCGGACGCGACAGTAGGTCAGGATGCGATCTCGTCCCGCCACCGGACGGTGGCGTCACCCGAGTCTCTGTCCTGCGACCGCCATCCGGGCGTAGCCCTCGGTGGTCCTTCCGTCCCCACGCGGTCGGGTAGTAGGGGGCCGGGAGGCTAGGTCAGCGAGGTCAGCCAGGTCGAGACGAGCGCGTTGAATTCGGCCGGGCGTTCCTGGTGGAGCCAGTGGCCGGCGCTCTCCCAGGTGACGACCCGCGAACGCGCGTCGGTGAAGACCGCTTCCTCGACGTCGGCCCGGGTCGGGTCGGCGTAGAAGGTCAGCACCGGGCACGCACGTCGGCGCAGGTAAGGGTCGCTCTCACGGTGCAGGACCATTCCGGTGGCCTGCGCCTCCAGCGACTGGCGCAGCACGTGACCTTCCATCCCGGCCACCCGGCGGACCTGCCAGGTACGCAGCGCGGCGTGGCGGCCCGGCGAGTCCATGCCCGCGATGAGCTGCTGCACGAGCGGCACCGGGTCGCTCTCGGCCAGCAGGTCCAGCAGCGGGCGGATCCCGTCCGCCGTGGCATCCGGGAGCAGGTACGCCGGGTCGACGGCGACGACAGCGGCGACCCGGTCGGGGTGTTCGACGGCGAGGGCGCTGACCACGCTCCCGCCCATTGAATGGCCCACCGCCACCACCCGTTCGATCCCCAGCTGGTCGAGCAGACCGGCCAGGTCGGCCGCGAACTGGGTCGTCGTATATCCCTTGGGCGGGGCGCTGGAGCGACCGTGGCCACGCAGGTCGACCGCGACGACCCGGTGGGCGGCGACGAAGTGCGGCAGCTGCCAGCTCCAGTCGTGCGAGTCAGCCGTGTAGCCGTGCACGAGTAACAGCGGTGGGTCGCCGGCGCCCTCGTCGGTGAAGAACAGGCGGGCATCCCCGATGTCGGCGAACGGCACTGCGGCCTCCTAGAAGAGTGAACCCGGTGTAACCGGGGTCGGCGATCTCCTCGCAGCGACGCCGGTAGTCCGGCAGGCCGCCGGCGAACGCGAGATGCATCCTTGCTCGTCGAGCAGCAGGGCGTTGGACGCCATCATGCTGTTCCCGACCCTGGGGTGCGGGGTCGAGGGAGGCGCTCAAGGACGACATCGACCGGCGAGGGCCTGACCGAGCCGATCCTGTTCGTCAAGGAGCTCGAGGGCTTCAGCGACGAGGACGTCCGCAAGATCATGCGCGACAACGCACTCGAACTGATGGGCGCCCCCGCCGCGTGACCGAGACCTGCCCGGGGGCGGTTGTACTTCGAGCATGTGCCAGCTCCTCGGCGCTACTGTTCGGCGACCCCGCACACTGACGGGAACTCCTCCTGCGACACCGGGGCCTGTGACGCGGTCGCTGCTCGACCCGGACCCCTGACACAACCCCGGAAAGGACGAATACATGGAGCTCAAGGGTCTACGGGCCGTCATCGTCGGCGGCGCCTCCGGCATGGCCAGGTCGACGGCGGAACTGATCACCGCCCGGGGCGGGCGGGTAGCCATCCTCGACCGCCCCAGCAGCGACGGTGCCGCCGTCGCCGCCGAGCTGAACGGCACGTTCCACGCCCTCGACGTCACCGACTTCGCCGGCACTGAGACCGTCATCGCCGAGGCCGTCGCGACCCTCGAAGGCGTCGACGTCACCGTGAACACGGCCGGCGGCGCGGTGCCGGGCCGCACGATCAGCAAGGACGGCCCGATGCCGCTGGAGACGTTCCAGAGCATCGTCGACCTCAACCTGATCGGCACGTTCAACGTGACCCGGCTCGCCGCCTGGCACATGAGCAAGAACGAGCCGAACGCGGACGGCGAACGGGGCGTGATCATCAACACCGCGTCCATCGCCGCCTTCGAGGGTCAGATCGGGCAGGTCGCCTACTCCGCGGCGAAGGGCGGCGTCGTGGCGATGAGCCTCACCATCGCCCGCGAGCTCGGATCGCTGGGCATCCGCGTGAACACGATCGCGCCGAGCCTGTTCCAGACCGGCCTGACCGCGGGCATCCCGGACGAGTACGAGAAGGTGCTGACGAAGGACGCGGCCTTCCCCAAGCGGATGGGCCGCCCCGACGAGTACGCCCGCCTCGCCGTGAGCATCATCGAGAACCCCATGCTGAACGGGTCGACCATCCGCCTCGACGGTGGCCAGCGGTTCGCCCCCAAGTAGACCCGGTAGTCGACGCGCCTGCTGACCGGTCACCGAGCGGTGACCGGTCAGCAGGCGGTCAGGACTGGTAGTCCCCGATCACCGTGAGCTGGTCAGGTACGGGCGTTTCAGCGAGCCATCCCTTGAGGTTCTCCTGAAACCGCAGGAACTCAGGCACCTTCGGAAGTGGATTGTCGATGCCGTCCTCGACCGCACCCCGGCGGCCGCCCGCCAGCTGGCCAGCCGGGCCCGCCGACGGGTGCGGGAACTGGGCCCGCCCACCCCGGACGCCGACCACACCCTCCAGCCCGCAGCGGTGACTTCGACGCTCTGGTCGCTCTGTTGGACCCCGACATCGCCCTGCGCGCCGACGGCGGCGCCGCCCGATCAACCCCCACCGTCTCGCCGCCCTCGACCTGGCGGTCAGGCTTCCAGCGGGGCGAGGCCGCGCATGATGAACTCACGGTAGTAACTGACGATCTGCTCCCGCCGTACGGTCGGATTGGCCAACCACCAGCGGCCCAGCTGTTCACCGACGCCACTGATCGCGTGTGAGTAGGCGGAGATCCGGTCCGCGTCCTCCTGGCCGGCCATGTGCCGCGCGATCTGGATGATGCGGTCGATCGTTCCGAACCGCAGTTGGCGCAGTTGGGCGGTCACGTCCTCGGACAGCGCGGTGCGCGGGCTGAACAGGACCGACCAGCGTCGGGGATCCTGTTCCAGCGTCTCGAAGAAGATCTCGCCGCTGCGCTGGATCACTTCCGTCACCGAGGCGTTGTTGTCGAGCATGACGTCCAGCTCGCCCAGGCGGTCCTCGAGGTTCCTGCGGGCTCGGCGGACGCAGGCGAGGAAGATGCCTTCCTTCGTGGCGTAGTGCGAGTAGACGATCGGCCGGGTGACGCCCGCCGACCGGGCGATGTCCTCCATCGAGGTGTTCTCGAAGCCGAGTTCGGCGAACAGCTCCTCGGCGACGTCCAGGAGCTGCTCACTGCGTTGATCGCGCCGCAGCCTGGTCCGCCGGGGTGCCATCGCCTGATCTGGTGCCATCGCCTGATCTGGTGCCATCGCCTGATCTGACGACGTGCCCATCGGCTCATCGTACCCACGCCGCCTCCTCACCTGCCTCCGCTTGTCCGAGCACCCGACCCGTTGGTATACAAGTTGTAACTTAGGTTGCCATCCGACGCGACTCCTCGCCCTGGCGGGAGACCGGGCCGACCGTCACCCCGCCGACGGCCGTCGTCATGTCGTTCGACGAGGAGGAGGACGGTGGACCTGTTCGACCTGACCGGCAGGACCGCGGTGGTCACCGGCGGCACCCGCGGCATCGGCATGATGATCGCGCGCGGCCTGCTCCAGGCGGGCGCCTCGGTCTGGATCAGCTCGCGCGGAGCCGACGCCTGCGCGGCCGCCCGCGAGGAGCTGGCCCGGTACGGGCCGGTCGAGGCGGTGCCCGCCGACCTGTCCCGCGAGGACGAGTGCCTCCGGCTCGCCCGCGAGGTCGCCGACCGCGAGGAGCGCGTCCACGTCCTCGTGAACAACGCCGGCGCGACCTGGGGTGCGCCGTTCGAGGAGTACCCGAGCGCGGCCTGGGACAAGGTGCTCGACCTGAACGTGAAGTCGCCGTTCGTCCTCACCCGAGCGTTCCTGCCGCTCCTTGAAGCGGCGGCCTCGGACGACGACCCGGCCCGCGTCGTCAACATCGGCAGCATCGACGGACTCACCGTTCCGGTCGGGCCGACCTATGCCTATTCCGCGAGCAAGGCGGCCCTCCATCATCTGACCCGGCACCTGGCCAGGGAACTCGGACCGAAGCGCATCACGGTCAACGCCGTGGCTCCTGGTCCGTTCCCATCGAAGATGATGGCGGCCACCCTCGCGGCCTTCGGCGACGAGATCGCCGCCGCGGCACCCCTGGGCCGCATCGGCCGACCGGACGACATGGCCGGCGTCGCCGTCTACCTGTGCAGCCGGGCCGGTGCGTATGTCACCGGCGCGATCATCCCGGTCGACGGCGGGCTGTCGACGACCCGGTAGGAAGCATCTCCGCCGCCAGAAACACCGTCTCTGCCCACCTGCCAATCTGCCGACCGGAGATCGAAGATGACCAACTTCTCAGCTTCCCTCAACGATGACCAACTCGCGCTGCAGAAATGGGTGCACGACTTCGCCGCAGACGTGATACGTCCCGTGGCCGCAGAGTGGGACGAGCGCGAGGAGTTCCCCTGGCCGGTGGTGAAGGAAGCAGCCAGGATCGGTCTCTACAGCGTGGATTTCGTCAGCAATGGCACCTATAACGACCCGACCGGCCTCACGTTGCCGGTCGCTGTCGAGGAACTGTTCTGGGGCGATGCGGGTATCGGCCTGGCGATCATGGGTACCGCGCTGGCGGCCGCCGGCATCGCGGCGAACGGCACCCCCGAGCAGGTCATGGAGTGGGTCCCGCAGTGCTATGGGACGGCGGACGACGTCCGGCTCGGAGCATTCTGCGTGTCCGAGCCGGACGCGGGTTCCGACGTCTCCTCGCTGCGCACCCGGGCCGTCTATGACGAGAAGACCGACGAATGGGTGCTGGACGGCACCAAGGCGTGGATCACCAACGGCGGCATCGCCGACATCCACGTCGTCGTCGCCACCGTCGACAAGGACCTGGGCGGCAAGGGGCAGGCGAGCTTCATCGTCCCCCGGGTGGACGGCCTGAGCCAGGGCCAGAAGTACAAGAAACACGGCATTCGGGCCTCCCACACCGCGGAGGTCGTCCTCGAAGGCGTGCGCGTGCCCGGTTCGCACCTTCTCGGGGGCAAGGAGAAACTCGACCAGCGGCTGGCCCGGGCGCGGGAGGCACTCGTGCGACCCAGTGGCGAGCGCTCCGGCAAGCAGCCGGCCATGGCGACCTTCGAGGCCACCCGTCCCACCGTGGCCGCCCAGGCGCTCGGCATCGCGCGGGCGGCGTACGAATACGCGCTCGACTACGCCAGGGAGCGCCGCGCCTTCGGCGAGCCGATCATCATGAAGCAGTCCATCGCGTTCATGCTCGCCAACATGTGCACCCAGATCGAGGCGGCCCGGCTGCTGACCTGGCGGGCGGCCTGGCTCGCCCGCAACGGGACGTACAAGAACGCCGAAGGGTCGATGTCGAAGCTGTACGCCGGGCGCACCGCGGTCTGGGTCACCGAGCGCGCCATCCAGATCCTCGGCGGCTACGGCTACACCCGCGAGTTCCCGGTCGAGCGCTGGCACCGCGACGCGAAAATCATGGACATCTACGAAGGCACCGAGCAGATCCAGGAACTCATCATCTCGCGAGCGATTTCCGGACTCCGCATCGAGTAAAGCAGAAATTTCGCATTTATCATTATCCGTCGGCCTTGAATACCGGCGGGCCGCAGGAAGGACGCCGACCGGGCCGTGTTGGAGCCGACTGACACGGGAAAACCCGTGAACAATGGTTATCAAACCGTGGCGCGGCCGGCCGGAGCAGCGGCCGGGCGATCGTGGCAGGAATCGGCACGTCCGCATCGTGATCCTCGCCGTGATCGGCCTGCTGGTGCTGCTCGGGATGGGTACGGCGGCCCTGGAGCAGTCCCGGTTGACGGCCGAGGAACATGATCGGCTGGCCGACCGGGAACGTGTGGTAGCCAAGCTCGCCGAGACCGCCAGCGTGTTCGAGGATCCCCAGCGGGTGGCCGCCCAGGCCGCGACCGTTCCCTTCGCCCCCGGCCGGCCCGAGCTGAACCACGCCCTGCTGGGGGTGTTCGCCAACTCGCCGACGTTGGCGCGCAACCGGGTGGCGGCCCTGCTCACGCCGGACGGGACGGTCGCCGCGAACCTCTACCCGGGCCGGCCGCTGCCAGGCGTGGCTGACCTGGGGGTGGCATGGTCGTCGGCGCTGGCAGGCAGGGCCGCCGTGTCGAACCTGATCGACCTCGACGGAACGTTTCTGGTCGCCACGACCGCGCCGATCGGCGGCCCGAAGCCGTGGGGGGTGCTGGTCACCGCGACCGACAACAAGCAGACCCAGGCATTCGCCGGCGTCTTCGGCGACGGCCTGTTCAAGGTCGACCGGCAGGGTGTCGCGGTGAACGCCTGGGAACCGAATCTGGTCGGTACCCGACTCGTGGACCCGACCGAACTCGCCGCCGTCAGAACCGGCACGACCAGGATGTGGACGACCAGGCAGCACGGCGACAGGACGACCTTCCTTCTGCACCTGGTCGCCAGCACCGGCTACTACACCGGTCTGCAGAGGCCGGATTCCCTTCTCTACGGCGACCTGTGGGAACGGCAGCAGCAGCGCAACGTCACCCTGGCCGCGGTGCTGGCGTCCTGTCTGCTTGGCCTCACCCTGTTCGGGTTCGTCCGGACCCGCGCCACCGGTCGGGTCCGGGCACGGACCGACGCGCTCCTGTCCGAGACGAGCGACCTGGTGCTCGTCGTCGACGCCACCAGCCGGGCCCTGACGTTCGTGGGCGCCGCCGGCCACGACCTGCTCGGCCGTGACCCGCAGGCCGACGTCGGCCGGCCGTTGACGGACCTGGTCCACCCCGACGATGTGGCCCGCGTGCAGGCGCTGATCGACGACCCGGCACGGCCGCCGACGCTGGCGGTCCGGTTGCGCACCGGCACGTCGGCCTGGCGATGGTTCGACGTCGAAGCCAGCGACCTCACCGGCAACCAGGCCGTGGCGGGGATCCTGGTCACCTGCCACGAGATCGGCGCTCGCAAGGAGCTCGCCGACCGTCTCGCCGCGCAGGCGCAACGCGACGCGCTGACGGGTGTGGCCAACCGCGCCGCCGTGACGGCGGCGATCGACAGCGCCCTCGCGGAGGCGATCGCGACCGGTGCGTCGATGTCGTTGCTGTTCATCGACCTCGACAGGTTCAAACCGGTGAACGACACCTATGGTCACCAGGTGGGCGACGAGCTGCTCCGGCTGGTCGCCCGCCGGATCAGCGCCGCGGTGCGGCCCGAATCGGACCGGGTCGGCCGATCGCCCCCCGATGCCCTCGTCGGTCGGCTCGGCGGCGACGAGTTCGCCGTGCTCCTGCACGGCGCCACTGCCGGCGACGCCGGCCGCACTGCCCGTCGCATCGTCGATTCCCTCGCCTGTCCGGCCATCATCGGACGTCGACGGTTGCAGGTGAGCGCGAGTGTCGGCGTCAGTTCCATCGCCGCCCCGACCGGCAACCCTCACGCTGACATCAGCACCGAGTGGCTGCTGCGGCAGGCCGACCACGCCATGTACCGCGCCAAGCGCGGCGGCGGCAACCGCTGGGCGCTCGCCGACGAGGACAGCTTCCGTCCCACCCCACCGCGCCGGCCCGGACCCGGCGCTCGCCCGGCCCGGCGCGGCGACGGGTCCGACCCGAACTCCTGGCAGGACCGACGCACGGCGACCGCCGCTGGCCAGCGGAACGCGGGCCCGACCCTCGATCACGACCCGACGTCCGGCCGCGGCCAGCCGTTCGCGCTCGTGCGGCGGGCAGTGCCCCGGGTCCACACGTGGGCGACCCTGATGCTGCCGATCATCCTGGTGGCGGTGGTCGCCGGGGTTGCCATGTGGCTGGAACGGTCAGCTCAGCAGCAGGCTGAGCGGGCGAGAGTCGGCGAACTCGCGCAGTTGACCAACGCGGCAGCGGTGTACAGCGCGTCAGCCAACAATCTTGACCAGCTGGTCACCGAGATCTCCGGTGCGCCGTGGACGAGCACCCCGTCGACCGTCAACCAGGCGGTGCTGCGGCAGATGGCGGTGCTGGCGCCGAACAGTGTGCTGGCATTGACCGATCTCGACGGTAAGGTCGTCGACTCCGCGCCGGCCGGCGCCACGCTGCCGGTGCGGCCGAGCGACCCGGCGTTCGTCACCGCGGTGGGCGGCCGCGTCGGCAACGAACCCGTCCAGCGTGTCGGCGGCACCTACTGGAACTACTCGCTGCTGCCTGTGCTGCGCGACGGTGTGTCCTTCGCGGTGTTCGCCCTCGGCGAGCAGGCCGACGCCGCGCAGGCACAACTGGGCTATGAGGCGTTGGGCTCCGTCGGGCTGGGCAACGAAGGTGGCCTGTCCAGCCTGGACGTCAACGGCCGAGCCAGGTACTCCTGGGACCGCGCCCTGATCGGGCGACGACTCGCCGACCCGGCCGAGCTCGCGACCGTGCCGCGGACCGGCGCGGTGCGACTGCCCGATGCCGCGACGACCGCCCAGGGCACGTTCGCCTTCGCCGCCCGGGATCCCGCGCTGGTCAACGGCGGGTACGTGCTGTTCGAGGTCCCGGCCTCGGTCGCGCTGTCCGGGCTGCGCCCCGGCCAGGTGGTCCGAGACCTGCTGCTGCTGGTCGCCGTGGCGCTGACCGTGTTCGGACTCGCGCTGGCGACCCGTTTCCTGGAAGAGGCCGACCGCCGGGAGACCGAACGGCTGTCCGCACTGCTGCACAACGTTCACGACATCGTCGTGGTGATGGACCGCAACGGCTACGTCACGTTCGTCAGCTCGGCCGCCACCCGGTTGCTCGGCTACGACACCACGATGGTGCCCCGGCGGCAGTTGACCGTCCTGCATCCCGACGACCGCGACCGGGTACGGCACCTGGTGTCCCGGCCGGCCGGTTCAGCTCCCAACCGACCGGGTGCTGGCACCGGCACGTCGCTGTCGGACATTCGGCTGCAAGGGTCGGACGGCGTCTACCGCTGGTTCGACCTGCACGTCTCCGATCAGTCCTCCCACCCGCACATCCGCGGGACGCTGCTGACCGTCCACGACGTCACCGACCGCAGACGCATGCAGGATCAGCTCATCCGCCAGGCCCGCTACGACCCGTTGACGAGCCTGCCCAACCGCGGCGCACTGCTGGACCCCGTGCCCTCCGGCGACGACGCCGCCTCGACCGACCGCGCACCAGCTGCCGTCCTGTTCGTCGACCTCGACCGCTTCAAACAGGTCAACGACCGCCTCGGCCACCAGGCCGGCGACAGCGTGCTCAGCACCGTCGCCCGCCGACTGGTCAACGCCAGCCGACCTGGCGACGTCGTGTACCGGATCGGCGGCGACGAATTCGTCGTCGTCCTCGCGGACGCCACCCCGGACGAGGCGGTGGCCGTCGCCCGACGCCTGCAACGCGCCGTGTCCGCGCCGGCCGACTACGAAGGTGTGTCCATCGACGTCAGCGTCACCGTCGGCGTCTCACTCGCCGAGAAGGCCGGTTGCGGCCTGGCGGAGTTGCTGGGAGTCGCCGACAGCGCGATGTACCGCGCCAAGCGGGCCGGCCGAGGAACGGTCGGCGTCCAGACCGTCAGTGCGAACCGGAGGAGAACGTGAGGTGTTCCGCGTTCTCGAACATGACCTTCGCCCGGTCGACCGCGGAGAAGTTCGCCAGACCGAGCTCGAACTCCAGCGGCACCGCGAGGCCCTCGGCGTGCGGCCAGTCCGAACCGAACAGGATCCGGTCGGCCGGGAGGTGTTTGGCGAGATCGTCCACGTTGTCCTCAACGAAGGGCGCGACCCAGCAGTGCTCGATGAACTGGTCGACCGGTGAACGCGTGAACATGTCGGGTTGTTGGGAGTTGAGCACCTGCAGGCTGTGCAGCGCCGAGCCCACCCAGGTGCCACCGTTCTCGATGAAGGCGATGCGCAGCCGGGGAAACCGCTCGAACAGGCCGTGGGCGACCAGCGCGCAGGCGAAGTCGTGGATCAGCCGGTGCTTCATCATCGCCTGGACGAACGGCTCCCCGTAGGTGAGAGCGTTCGTGCCGTCCGTCCCGGCCGCGCGGTAGCCCCAGGCGCGGGCGACGGCGTCGTCCACCTCTCGGTAGCCGTCGTCGAAACCGAGATGGGGGGCGACGGTGATGCCGGCTTCCTGGACGCGCGCCCAGAACGGGTCGAAGCGAGGGTCGGCAGGCGACAGCGTCCCCGCCGCGGTGAACACGGGGCCGTTGCGGATGGTGACGACGCGGGCGCCGCGACTCAGGCACCACGTCAGCTCGGCCAGGGCGCTGTCGAGGTCGGACAACGTGAGGTAAGGGACGCCGAAGATACGGTCCTGGTAGGCGAAGCCCCAATCGTCGTCGAGCCACCGGTTGAAAGCACGGAAGATCTCCACCGCCGCCTCGACGTCCGGCTGCATCGGACCCTCCATGGTGACTGCCTGCGACGGAAACAGCCAGGCCCGGTCGAGGCCCTGGGCGTCCATCGTCAGCAGCCGCGCATCCCGGTCGTACCACTCGGGGTGCTCGGCCGGCACCTCGGAAGCCAGCGCCGACGCCAGCGCGGCCTTGTGGGTCCGGCCTGCGAAGTAGTCCATCAGCGCGCCAGGTCGCGGGCGTGGCTGAACGTCGCCGGGACCGGGGATGATCGGGTGCGGCCGGTCGCCCAGGAAGTACCTCAGGTCGCCGTCTCCGTTGACGTCGACGACGCGTATCCCTCGTTGCGCGAAGGCCTGCGAACGGTGCCGGGTGAACGCGTCGCTGGGTTCCCAGTAGTGGTTGTCCGCGTCGAAGACCCGCTGCCTCGTTGCCATGTCGGCGCTCCTGTCAGTCGGTCCCGTGCCGCAGCAGTCGGCCCGGGGTCGCGTCGGTGCACGTGCCGTCGACGAAGGTGAGCTCGCCGTTGACCATCGTGTAGCGGTAGCCCCGCGACTTCTGGACCAGCCGCCACTCGCCTGCCGGGTAGTCCCACAGCCGTTCCATCGGCTCACTACCGACCGTGTCAGGGTCGTAGACCACGAGGTCCGCCGACAGACCCTCCGAGATCGACCCGCGCCCCTTCAACCCGGCGGCCATGGCCGGGTAGGCCGAAAGCCGCCAGTGCGCCTGCTCCAGGCTGATCAGCTCGTGCTCGCGCACCCACAGGCTCAGGAGCTCGGTCGGGTAGCGGCCGGTGGTGACGAACTTCGTGTGCGCCCCGCCGTCGCTGACGCCGGGCAGCGAGACCGGGCAGTTCAGCAGGTCCCGCATCGACTCCGGGGGAGTCTCCAGCAGCACGGTGGCGAACCCGACGCGCAGGTCGCCCGCCACGGCGACGTCGAGCATGGCGTCGATCGGGTGCTTGCCCTCCCGTGCCGCGATCTCGCCGATCGTGTATCCCTCGTAGGTGTCCTTGAGGTGGACGGCGTTGCGGGCGTCACTGCTGATCCACTGGACGGTGATGTCCTGGAGCACGTAACCCGCACCGAACAGGCCGCCCCGGGCCTCGTCGACCTCCTTCATCGCCCGGCGGCGTTCCGGGTCGGCCAGCTTGGTGATCTTCTCGGGGATCGTCCCGACCAGCGCCTCCCGCCAGCACGGGATCGCGTCCGCCAGGTTGTAGTCCTCCAGCGTGAACTCCGAGCCGAAGTTCGTGGTGAGGGCCTGCGCGAAGACCCGCAGTCCCTCGGACTCGTTCATCTCCCGCAGCCGGGAGATCGCATCGGCGTGCGACATCGACTGCCCGCCATGCTGGTTGAGGGCACCGTCGGCAAGCAGGGCGTTCCAGATCACCGGTCGTCCGCTCTCCCTGGCGATGAAACCGGCGGTCTCGAGCGGACCCGTCATCTGCGTGACGCCTCGACCGAGCGAGCCCATCGCCCGACTGAACGCCCGCAGCTCACGTTCGCTCATCAGGTCGGTGACCATCGGCGTGCCGTCGAAGTCCAGCTGGACGTTGCCCTCGACGCCGAGAATCTGCGCGCTCAGCCCGCAGCCGCCGGCCCGCATCCCCTCCACCAGCAGCTCGCACATGCGATCCAGCTCGGCGTCCGTGACCTGGCGACTCTTGGCTTCGTCCAGCCCGACCACGTAGCCGTAGAGCGGGGCCAGCGGGACGAACGACATCATGTTCACGCCCTTGGGCGTCCGGCTGACGCTGTCGAGAAACTCGCTGAACGTCTCCCAGTCCCACGGCATGCCCTGGCGCATGGTCTCCATCGGGACAGCCTCGTTACGGGACAGGCTCAGCATCGCCCGTTCCCGGTCCGCCGGTTTGCACGGCGCGAAGCCGAACCCGCAGTTGCCGATCACGACGCTGGTGACGCCGTGCCAGCCGGACATCGTGCACCACGGATCCCAGAAAACCTGCGAGTCGTAGTGGGTGTGGAGATCGACAAAGCCCGGCGCCACCACGAGACCGGCCGCATCGATGACGTTGCCCGCCCGGGACGCGGGGATGCTCCCGATCTCGGCGATCTTGCCGTCCCGGATGCCGACATCGCCTTTGAACCGAGGGGTCTGCAGGCCGTCGATTACGGTCCCGCCCTTGATGACTGTGTCGAACTCGGACATGCGTTGGCCGCCCCACCTACGTGTCGCCGGTCACATGACACCAGAGATAGTAGGCTTGATTCGAAGTCGACGTCAATAACGAATTTTGGTTTTCGCCGCGGAGCAGCCCACCGGACGACCGGGGACCTGCTGTGAACAACTCGAGGCCCGCGTTGCGGGTCGCCGTCTGGACCACCGCAAACGTGATCCGCCAGGCAGTCCGGGCATGGCGTGACCGCCACCGCCGACGCGGCCAAGTTTCTCGAGCTCACATCTGGCCCACCGATGCCGACCTGGCGAACCTCACCAAGGACACGATGCACGGCATCGGCACCATGCTCGACCGATTCGAATTCCGTTTCGGACAGCGGGCCGATGACACCATGACCGCGCTGCTGTACGACCAGGGAAGAGCCGCGGCGGAGGCGACCGTCAACGCGGAGACCCTGGACGGCCCAGCACTGTCCGCCAGCGGCCCACGCACCTATAGCGGCTACGGGTCGTCAGACCACCGGGGTTACCGGGGGGACTTCATGTTCATGAAGAAGCTGTCCACCGGAAAGTTCCACTTCGTCCCGAACGAGTCCAGCCCCAGATCCGCCGCCAACCAGGCCGCGCTGTCCACGGCAGCCCGCGCAATCCCCGTCCGTACGCTGACCAACTCTGCGAACTCGTCCTTGGTAAGCATCGCTCCTCAACCGGGGCCACGTCGGGTAAGCAGGGCAGAAGTGTCGGCGACCCGCGGTCGCCTTCGGCCCCGACGGGCGCTTTGTGCTCCGGGCCGGCGCCGACGGCACGGTGGAGATGGCCAACGCGGCCAACGGCCAGCGGTACGCGCGGTTCACCGAGGACGCCCCCGTCCGGGCGGCCGCCTTCGACGCGCTCCGGCAGAGTGTGGTGACCGGCACGGACAACGGCCTGGTTCATCTCTGGCGAGCACTCACGCCGGCCACGGTGACCAACCAGCCGGCCGGCGACCAACAGGGGGAATTCAGCGCCACCGGTCACCTGATGACCGGCATAGGCGCCGACGGCGGCCTGAGCCTGTGGGAGATGACCGACGGACATCAACCGGAGATCGTCGCCTCGGTGCCCAGTCCGGCTCACGACGGACTGTTCACTCCGGACGGAGCGACCTTGGTCACTGTGGGCTCGGACAGCGCCACAGTGTGGTCGGTCGTCGATCCGCACCATCCCGCGCGGCTGTCCTCGATCGACGACCCGGCCGGGCGGTCCCCGGGCTCGACGACCATGGTCCCGGGGACCAGCACCCTCGCGATGAGCACGCCGGACGGCTCCGTCACCTTCTGGGACCTCGCGCAGCCGCGTCGGCCTCGCCGGACGGCGATCGTGCGGATCGGCCCCCCCGGGCGCCCCCGTGACCTTCGCCGTCGGTCCTGCTCGCCACCTCCTCGCGGTGCGCCTGCCAGGGTCCCCACTCACCGTCCGGCTGATCGGTGTCTCCGACCCCGCGCCCCCGACGATCCTGGGGACGCTGACCGATCGCGGCGTCCGGTGCGGGAGGTCCCTCCGACGTCGCGATCAGCGGGGATGGCCGCGTCCTGGCCGCCACCGACCGGGCCGATGCCGTCCGGCTGTGGGACATCGCCGACCCGTCTCGCCCGGTGGCCGGCCCGGTCCTCTCGCCCGCCGCGATCCCGGGCGCGATCGCGTTCGCCCCGCGCGGGGGCCTGCTGGCCGTCGGGAGTGCCGACAGCGCCGTCCATCTGTGGGACGTGCGGGACGCCCGGCACCTCGTCGCGCTGATCGCCCTGCCGGCCGGCTTCGCGGTCGAACATCTCGCGTTCTCCCCCGACGGCCGCCTGCTCGCCGCCGGCGGTCAGAACGGCACGACCCTGTTATGGAGTACGACCGACCCGCACCAGGTGGCACCGGTCGGCCGGATCACCTTCAGCAATGCGACGGCTCTTCTGCCCGCCGTCACGAGCATTTCCTTCGGCCCGGCCGGCGGGGAACTGTCGGTCACGCTGGCCGGCCGGGTTCAGTTCCTTGTCGACCTCGACACCGACCGGCTTTACCACGAATACTGCACGCTGCCGGAAAGTCGCATCAGCCGCGCCGAATGGAAGCGATACCTGCCCGGCGTCCAGTTTCGGCCACCCTGCTGCCGGCACAGGTCGAACCCGTCGGCATCGGGCAGCATCACGTCGAGCAGCAGCAGCAGGTCGGGCCGGTCGGTGGTGACGGCGAACGTCGCCTCCGCGCCGCAGCTGGCGGTGGCGACCTCGAAACCGTGAAACCGCAGGGCCATCCGGACCATGTCGACGATGTTCGGCTCGTCGTCTACCACCAGCAGCCGTGGCGCCTGCCCGTTCCCGTCCACTCCCACCCTCACCCCTCCGTGCCGGCCTTCGCTCAACTCCGTGGCCTCGTTCCGGCTGAGGGCGGACGGCGCGGCCACGGATTGCCATTCCAACCGAGCGGCATGTGAGCTTCGTTCGAGGGATGCCGCGCGACCCGGTCACACGGTTCTCGCCGCCGGCTCACATCCGATTCGCAGGCGGGGCTGGTCTGCTGGCACCGCCGCGACGGAACCGTTCCGTCGCGGCGGTCCCCACAGCCTGGTCGGCGTCCCGCCGGCCTCCCAGGAGGCGCCATGCCCCGACATCGTCGGATCAGCCCGCGGGTCCGTCTCGGTGCCGCCGCCGTCGCCGGCGCGCTCGGATTCGCGACCGGCACCGTGGCCGTCGTGACCGGCCCGCCGTCCCCGGCCTCGGCCGCCACGTTCGCCGACGCGGCGAGCGAGCGGCCGAACATCGTCCTGATCCTCGCCGACGACCTGGACGCGACGACGTCGCCGTACTGGGAGGCGATGCCGCAGACGGCGGCGCTGGTCCGCGACACCGGCATGACGTTCTCGAACGGTTTCGCGCCGACACCGATCTGCTGCCCGGCCCGCGGCTCACTGCTGACCGGGAAATACGGCCACAACACCGGCGTGCTCACCAACAGCGGTGACGTCGGCGGCTGGGCGACCTTCGCGGCCAACGGCAACGAAGAACACACCGTCGCCACATCTCTCGAGGGCGGCGGCTACCGCACCGCGCTGGTAGGCAAATACATGAACGGCATCGAGGACGCACCGGAGCACATCCCGCCCGGCTGGTCGGAGTGGTACGGCAGCGTCGACAACAATTTCTACACCGGCTACAACTACGCGCTGAACGAGAACGGCCAGATCGTCCAGTACGGCGGGTCGGACGACGCGGCGAACTATTCCACCGACGTGGTGGCCGCGAAGTCGACCGACTTCATCAGCCGGGCGGCCGGCGACGACGTGCCCTTCTTCCTGTACGCCGCGCCCACCGCCCCGCACCTGCCGCTGCCGCCGGCGCCGCGGCACACCGACCATCCGTTCGCGACCGCCAGCGCGCCGGTCACCCCGAACTTCGACGAGGCGGACGTCTCCGACAAGCCGTGGTGGCTGCGAGCCAGTGCCGGTGAACGGTCAGCCCGGGTCGCGGCGATCAACGATCCCGATTACCAGGACCGGATGGGATCGTTGTACGCGTTCGACGACATGGTCGCCGGCATCGTCGACACGCTGCGTGAAACCGGCGAGCTCGACAACACCTACCTGGTCTTCACCTCGGACAACGGCTACAACCTGGGTTCCCACCGGCTGACCCAGAAGATGGCCCCCTACGAGGAGTCGCTGCGGGTGCCGATGGTGATCAGCGGACCCGGTGTCCGGCCGGGGACCGACGCCCACATGGTGGCCGGTCTCGACCTCGCCCCGACGTTCCTCGACCTCGCCGGGGTGCCGGTTCCGGCGGACGTCGACGGCCAGTCGATGACGCCGCTGCTGCGCGGCGAGCAGCCCGCCTCTTGGCGGTCCGACCTGCTCGGACAGTACGCCGGGCCCGGCCTCGACGGCCAGGACGGCGTCATCCAGGAACAGGTCGAAGGCATCGCCGGCGTCTATCTCGACCTGCCGCCGTGGTCGGGCCTGCGGACCGATCAGTACCTCTACGTCCGCTGGTACGACCTCGACCGGAACCCGCAGGTCCATGAACGCGAGCTCTACGACCTGGCCAGCGATCCCTACGAGCTGACGAACCTGCTCGCCACGCCGGCAGGCGTGGCCGCCAACGCCCAGCTCGTCGCCCAGCTCGACGCCCGCCTCGACGTCCTCGCCACCTGCGCCGGAGCCTCCTGCCGAACCTGACCCGGCCCGGTCGTGCCGCCCGCGTCCAGGGCAAATCTCTGGGCGCGGGCCCGCGCCGGAAGGCCCTGCGACCTCGGAACTTCCTCCCAGCAGCGGCAACACCGGGACCAGGACCGGCCGAGACCAGGACCGGCCGAGACCAGGACCGGCCGAGACCAGGACCGGCCGAGACCAGGACCGGCCGGAACCAGCAGCGCGAGTCCCGCAGACCGCCCGCGGCTACGTCGCGGTGTTCGACGACGAAGTCGCCCGCCATTGTCAGCGTTTCCTCGACACCCTCCGCTAGTGAGAATTGATCCGTGGACGGATGAGGGCACGCCGGGCACCTGGGTCACGGCCTGGCGGCGTACCCACGAGAACAGCGAGGACGAGCCACTGACCATGTCGGAGCGGGCCCGGTTGCGGGAGCTGGAGAAGGAGAACGCCGCCTCACGGCAGACCTACGGTGCCCGGCGGATCGCCGCCGCCCTGCGAGCATCCGGGACGCCGGCGTCGGTACGCCTGGTCCGCCGGATCATGCGCTACGCCGGCCTGCGGGCCTGCCAGCCCAGGGCTTACCGGCGCACCACCATCGCCGGCCAGGCCCCCGCGCCCGCCGACCGTGTCCGCCGCGACTTCACCGCGACCCGACCGGGAACCAAACTCGTCGGGGACATCACCTGTATTCGCACCGGCGAGGGATGGCTGTACCTGGCCACCGTCATCGACTGCTACTCGAGAAAAGTCATCGGCTGGTCGATGGCAGACCACATGCGCAGCGAACTGATCACTGATGCGTTCACGATGGCGGCCACCCGCACCCGCATCCAGGAAGGTGCGACGTTTCACTCCGACCGCGGCTCGCAATACCTGTCCGCCGCCTACCAGCGAGTCCCGCGACACCACCAGGTGCACCCGTCAGCCGGAGCGACCGGCGTCTGCTGGGACAACAGTCTCGCCGAATCATTCTTCTGAACCCCGAAAAACGAACTGATCCACCGTGACGACTATCCAACCCGTCGCGCCGCACGCACCGCGATCACGGAGTACATCGAGGTCTTCTACAACCGGCAGCGACTCCACACCACCCTCGGCTACCAAACCCCGGAACACGAAGTGAAAATCACCGGACCGGACCGGCTCATACCGATCTTCAAAGTTCCCGGGGCCAACACTTCCAGGGACGCCGCCAACGTAGAGAATGGGCACACAGACCGACCCAAGCCGACCCGAGCAGCGATGCTCACCGGCCCCCCGGGAGTGCCGCAGCCGTCCTACCAGCCACAACACCCCCGAAGGGCGCGGTTCGCGCAATGCCTACATTGGTGGAGGTGGCGGGAATCGAACCCGCGTCCTCCGGCACCGACACAGGGCTTCTCCGGGCGGAGCCTGCTACTTGTTTCTCGGCCCCGTCAGACTCACAGGCAAGCTGTCGTAGGCCCAGTCGCTGTTTGATTTTCCGTCTCGCCCCGCGACCGGGTTAGACGGTGATCCTCCTAGCGACGCCAGATCCTGAGCCGGAGGAACTCTCAGGCTGACGGCTGGACTACTTAGGCCGCGAGGGCGTAAGAGTCAGCAGGCTGCGTGTTGTTGGCAGCTGTTTTTTTGAGCAGATCGTTTACGAGATAACTGCTCATCCTCGGCCCGCTTCCCCTGCCTCGACATCCGAAGTCGAAACCGATCACCCCCAGGAGCGACAACACTGACAGCCACATCGTACCGCAGGAGGGGCCGGGCCAGGCCAGTCAGACACCGGGCCGCGTCCGGGCATGTCCGGCGGTGCGCGACAGTTGTACCGGCAACGGCTTCAGCATCCGACCGCCGACCGCCTCACCGGGAGTACCACCGTGGAGATCAAAGAACTGGGCCATCTGGTCCTCTATGTCCGCGACATCGGACGTTCGGCCGCCTTCTATCGCGATGTCCTCGGCTGGAAGCAGATCTTCCCGGACCCGACGGACGCCGACGGCAACCCGCCGCGGTTCCCCGCCGCGGCCTTCTCCGCCGGCCGCACCCACCATGAACTGCTGCTCATCCAGGTCGGCGACGATGCCACGGCCGTCCCGGACGGCCGTCGGCTCGGGCTGTACCACTTCGGGCTGAAGGTCGGGGACAGTGACGACGAGCTGCGCGCGGTCCTCGCGCAGATCCAGGCGGCCGGCGTGGTGATCGTCGGCGCGTCCGACCACACCGTCACCCACAGCCTCTACATCCACGACCCGGACGGCAACGAGATCGAGCTCTACATCGACGTCCCCGGCGTCGACTGGAAGAACCACCCGGCCCTGGTGGCGGCGCCGACCAGGCCGCTGCGCCTGTAGCGGGCGGTACCGCGCAGGTCACCGGCTCGGCAGCCGCCGAACCCGCATTAGGTGACACTGTGCCGATGGGTGAGTCCATTTCGGTGACGACATCCGGGGATCGTGGCCGCCGGCGGATGGGCCTGCTGCTCACGATGGCGGCGATGACCGGGCTGGTCGACTCCACGAGTTACCTCGGGCTCGACCGGGTGTTCGTGGCGAACATGACGGGCAACGTCGTGCTCCTCGCATTCGCCCTGGCCGGGGCGCCTGGGCTGTCTGCGGACCTGTCGGCGCTGGCGCTGGCGGGATTCCTCGCCGGCGCCACCCTGGCGGGACGGATCGCGAGCGCCCCGGCCCTCTCCGGCCTGGCGCACGGCGTGGGACGTGCGCACCGGTGGCTGCTCGTCGCGCTGACCGCCGAGGCGACCCTGATCTGCCTGGCGCTGCTCGCCGCCGTCGTCACCGGGCAGGTAGGCGAGCCCCGGCCGTACGGGGTCGTGGCGCCGCTGGCCGTGGCGATGGGCCTGCAGCACGCGACGGCCCGTCGGGTGGCAATGCCGGAGGTGCCGACGAACGTGCTGACCACGACGCTGACCGGACTGGTCATCGACTCCCGGCTCGCCGGCGGGCCAGGATTTCACGCACCGAGCCGGCTCGCGGCGCCGGTGGCGATGTTCAGCGGGGCGCTGGTCGGTGGCGCGTGCCTGCTGCACATCGGACGACTCGTGCCGCTCTCACTGGCGGTGGCACTCGGCATCGGCTGCCTGCTAGCCGTCGTCACCGGCCTGGTCGCCGCCGAGGAGTAGGCGCGACGACCGCACGGGCGAGGGAGCCCGCTCAGGCGTCGGCGGTCGTGCAGAGCAGGGCCCAGGGCTCGCCGCGCATTCTGGTCATCACGACGGTGACGGCGGGACCGCCGGGCACCAGGTCACGGCGGCGCGGCAGCAGGCGCCGCCGCAGGGTCTCGACGTCGCCGGCGAGTCCACGGCGGCGGATCTCCAGCGAGCCGATGCCACGCACGCGCAGCGCGGCGGTCAGCCGACGCACATCGAACGGGAGCTCCGCGTCGATCCGCAGCCGGCGGGCGAACGGGCTCGTCACCGGTTCGTCCGAGGTCAGAAACGCGATCATGGGGTCGATCTGCCAGGCGTCGAGCCGGCGGGCCAGCTCGCCCACCAGGCTCGCCCGGGTGACGGCCGGACTGGGATCGTAGAGGTAACGCCCCGCGGCGCCGACCCGGCCGGTCGACTGCGGCGCATCCGGGACGCCGACGAGACTCACCGGCGTCCCATCATCACCGCCGCCCAGGACCGTGGCCCGCCGCGGGGCGGAGGCCAACGCCGGGGAGAACAGCACGGACTCCTTGAGGTCGCGTCCGTCCGCCACGAACTCGATCTCCCAGTCGGACGGCACGCCCGCGACGTCCAGCCCCGGCGCCGCCTTCACCGCCACGGCCGAGACCCGGTCGGCGAGACCGAAGCACCACGGTAGCGGTGGCTCGCTGGCGCCCGATCCGAGGCGACGATCACCGGCTCGGCGGGCCGGGTCGACGAAGGCACCGTCACATCCGGCAAGGTCGACGTCACGGACGTCCGCCAGCCGCGTCTGGACCTTCCCGGCGTCGTGGACGGACACGTTGTACGCGGCCAGCCACAGATGCACCGGATCCCGGTCGACCAGCACGAGCTCCCGGTCGACGGTGGCCGGTCCCGCGCCGACGGCCGGTCCCGCGCCGACGGCCGCCAGTGCCAGGGCGTCGCCGCCGATGCCGGTGCAGAGGTCGGCCAGGCGCGGCAGCCCGGCGAACCGGCTGGCCCGGTGCTCCGCGGCGGCCTGGGAGGATGCCTGTTCCAGGCCCGCGCGGGTGAAGAACATCCGGTCGGCGAGGGTGAACTTCGCGGCGGCACGCCGGCGCAGCTCCGCCTGGCTGAACGCGGCGGCGACCAGGTCGGCGG
>NZ_JALKFU020000149.1 GCF_023242965.2 Frankia sp. AgKG'84/4 | reverse complement strand
CCGCGGTGCGGATGGCCGGCATCTCCTCGGTGGGCTGGCCCGACCCGGACCGTCCCGGTCCGGTCGCCAGGGACCGCGGCCGCAGCCTCGGCCGGATCCGGGGCAGCGCGTGCGGGGAGGTGATGTCGCCGCCGGCGAGATGGGCCGGCGGCGGGCCGATCAGCTCGTGCACGGCCCGCACCACCTTGGGCTGACGGGCCCGGTCCTCGCCGCGGAACCCCGTCTCCAGCTCGTGGCCGCCGTAGGACCAGGCGATGGCGATCAGCCGGCCGGGGGCCGACACCTTCCCGGCGTGCGCCCGTTCCAGGCGCGCCCCGCGCACGGCCTCGCGCGGGATCCAGAACGTGTCGCTGCCGCGGTCCACCCGGACCCCGGTCTCGTACACGCTGACGTACCCGGCGATCCGCCCGCCCAGGCCGCGGGCGGCGATCCACTCCAGCCAGTTGCCGGCGTCGACGGTGCCGAGGTAGGTGCCGCGCAGCGGAGCGGCGAGCACCGTGCCGGGCTCCGCCGGCGGCTCCGGCAGGTCGGGCAGGTTCTCCTCCTGCTCGGTCGCCCGGTTCTGCCACGCCCGCGCCAGCGCGCCGACGATCGCCACGATCACCAGCAGCAGGCCCACGGCGAGCAGCACCTGCAGGCCCAGGCGGTTCGGCGCCCGACCGAGGGCGAGCACGATCCCGCTGCCAGGCAGCGCAGTGCCGGGCAACACGGTGCCGGGCAACACGGTGCCGGGCAACACAGTGCCGGGCAGCACAGTGCCAGGCAGTGCGGCGGCGGCGGCGGGCAGCGAGGCTGTCATACGACCTTCCCGTCGAGCACGGTGGGCCGGCCCCGCAGGAACGTGGCGCGGACAGCTCCCGGCAGGGACCGCCCCGCATAGGGAGTGTTGCGGCTGCGGCTGGCGAGCGCGTCCGCGTCCACCACCCGCCGGGGCGACGGGTCGAGCAGCGTCACGGTCGCGGGCGCACCCACCGCCAGGGAACTCCCCGGGTCGCCCGCCGTGCACGGCAGACCACCGATTCGTGCCGGGGCCAGAGCCATCCGCCGCGCCACCCCGGCCCAGTCGAGGTGGCCGCCGACGACCATCGTCTCCATCACCACCGACAGGGCGGTCTCCAGACCGAGCATGCCGGGGCGGGCCGCGGCCCACTCGGTCTCCTTGTCCTCCAGCGCGTGCGGGGCGTGGTCGGTGGCGACGCAGTCGATCGTGCCGTCCGCGAGGCCCTCGCGCAGCGCCTCGACGTCCCGGGCGGAGCGCAGCGGCGGGTTGACCTTGAACACCGGGTCGAAGGAGCTCACCAGATCGTCGGTGAGCAGCAGGTGGTGCGGAGTGACCTCGGCGGTGACCTGCCAGCCCTTCGCCTTGGCCCAGCGGATGAGGTCCACGGAGCCGGCGGTGGAGACGTGGCAGACGTGCAGGCGGGAGCCCACATGCCCGGCGAGCAGCGCGTCCCGGGCGATGATCGCCTCCTCGGCGACCGCCGGCCAGCCCGGCAGGCCCAGACGGGCGGCCACCTCGCCCTCGTTCATCTGGGCGCCGGCGGTGAGGCGCGGCTCCTCGGCGTGCTGCGCGACGACACCGTCGAAGGCCTTCACGTACTCCAGCGCCCGGCGCATGAGCAGCGCGTCGGACACGCAGTGCCCGTCGTCGGAGAACACCCGCACGCCCGCGGCGGAGTCGGCCATCGCGCCGAGCTCGGCCAGGCGCTGCCCGGCCAGGCCGACGGTGACGGCGCCGACCGGCCGTACGTCACAGTGCCCGGCGTCCAGGCCGAGGCGCCAGACCTGCTCGACGACGCCCGCGGTGTCGGCGACCGGGGTGGTGTTCGCCATCGCGAACACGGTGGTGTAGCCGCCGAGGGCGGCGGCACGGGTGCCGGACTCGACCGTCTCGGCGTCCTCCCGGCCGGGCTCGCGCAGGTGGGTGTGCAGGTCGACGAGGCCGGGCAGCAGGATCAGCCCGTCGGTGTCGAGGATCGTGGTGCCGGGTGGCAGGCCCTCGGAGTCCGGGCTGGTCGAGCCCGCCGGGCGCCAGGCGCCCACGATCCCGTCGGTGAGAAGCACGTCGACGGGATCGCCGCCGAGCGGGCGCACCCGGCGCAGCACCCACGACCCGCCCTGGCCCCGTCCGTTCCCCGATCCCGCTGTGTGCCCAGATCCCGCTGTGTGCCCAGATCCCGCTGTGTTCGCCGGTGCCACCGTTTCCCCACTCATGTCGTCTCTCCAGAACCGCCCAGCAGCAGGTACAGCACGGCCATCCGCACGCTCACCCCGTTCGCGACCTGCTCGACCACGGTCGAGCGGGCGGAGTCGGCGACCTGGGAGGAGATCTCCATGCCGCGGACCATCGGGCCGGGGTGCATGACCAGAGCATGGTCCGCCAGCCGCGCGGCGCGGTCGACGTCCAGGCCGTAGCGGCGGCTGTACTCCCGTTCGGTCGGGAAGAACGCCGCCGACATCCGTTCCCGCTGCACCCGCAGCATCATCACCACATCGCTCTTCGGCAGCACCGCATCGAGGTCGTACGACACCTCGACCGGCCACGAGGAGACACCCAGGGGCAACAGCGTCGGCGGGGCCACCACCGTCACACTGGCCCCGAGGGTGGTCAGCAGCCACACGTTGGACCGCGCGACCCGGGAGTGCAGCACGTCGCCGACGATCGTCACGGCCAGGCCGTCGACGCGGCCCAGGCGGCGGCGCATGGTGAACGCGTCGAGCAGCGCCTGGGTCGGGTGCTCGTGGGTGCCGTCGCCCGCGTTCACGACGCTGCCGCGCACCCAGGTGGCCAGCCGGTGCGGTGCGCCGCTGGCGGAATGTCGGCAGACCACCGCATCCGCGCCCATCGCCTCCAGGGTCTGCGCCGTGTCCTTCAGGCTTTCGCCCTTCGACACGCTTGACCCACGCGCCGAAAAATTGATCACATCGGCCGACAGTCTCTTGGCGGCTACCTCGAAGGACGTGCGGGTGCGGGTGGAGTCCTCAAAGAACAGGTTGACGACGGTACGGCCGCGCAGGGTCGGCAGCTTGCGGACCGAGGCCTCGGCGACCCGCGCCATCCGCTCGGCGGTGTCGAGCACCAGCAGCGCGTCGTCCCGGCTCAGGTCCTCGGTCGAGAGCAGGTGCCGCTTCACGTCCGGCCTCCACTCGCGACCCGTCGGGACCTCGTCTCACCCGGTGACCTCGAACCACCCGGTGACCTCGTACCACCCGGTGACCTCGTACCACCCGGTGACCTCGTACCACCCGGTGACCTCGTACCACCTGGCATCCTCGCCAGGTCCGGTGTCCTCCTCATGCCCGTTCCCCCGCCTCGTCCCCGGTCACCTGGTCACCGTCGGCCGGCGGTCCGTCGTTCGGCGGCGCGTCGCCGGCCGAGGCGGGGGGCAGGATGACCACCCCGTCGGCGCCGTCGATCTCCCGCAGCCGGACCGCCACCGACTCCCGGCGCGAGGTCGGCATGTTCTTCCCGACGTAGTCGGCGCGGATCGGCAGCTCGCGATGGCCGCGGTCGACGAGGACGGCGAGCTGGACCGCCCGCGGGCGGCCGTAGGCGGCGAGCGCGTCGAGCGCGGCGCGCACCGTGCGCCCGGAGTAGAGAACGTCGTCAACGAGAATGACGACCTGTCCGTCGACACCGCCGTCCGGAATCTCGGTCACCTCGAGTGGCCGCACTCCACGCAGTCGCAGATCGTCGCGATACATGGTCGGGTCGAGGGAGCCGACGGGGAGCTCCACGCCTTCGACGGCGTGTACGCGCCGTGCCAGCCGGTGTGCGAGGGGTACCCCTCTGGTGGGTATGCCGAGCAGCGCGACACCGGCACCACCGGAGGTCTTTTCCAGAATCTGATGCGCCATCCGGCTGACGATTCGAGTGATGTCGTCGGCGGACAGTACTGTCCGAGCAACGCCGGGACGGCGCGACGCGGGGTCACCCGCGGCGGACACGGCCACGCGGCATCCCTCCTTCCCCGCCTCACGGGACGGTCCTTAAAGGAGCGGTCCCGGCGACGTTACCAGGGCACTCCGGGCGTGTGAGGGTCTGTGCGGGGACCGGCCTGACGCGTCCGGGCTCCCCCTGCGCAGAGGATTCACCTACTCCCGGCATCTCGTTGCCTCGTCAACTAGCATGAGCAACTCGTGACTGCCCGTCACCGTTGTCGTTGGCGCGCCCGCAGGTACGGCGGCAGGCCGAAGTTCCCGCCGGGCAGGCGGAGCGCGCAACCGAAGGGCTACAGAAAGTGGTACAAAGAAAGAAGCGACACGACCCCCCGGGTGTCGGGCCTCTACCCGGTGGGCACTACTATCGGTAACCGCCGGCGGCATGAGCCCCGGTTCCAGTGATCAATCACGACAGGAGTGGGCACTCCGATGTCCGACTATGCGAAGGCGCTCGGTGCTCGGCTGCGCGCAATACGCACCCAGCAGGGGCTCTCGCTTCATGGCGTCGAGGAGAAGTCGCACGGTCGGTGGAAAGCCGTCGTCGTCGGTTCCTACGAACGTGGGGACCGTGCCGTCACCGTACAGCGCCTCTCGGAACTCGCTGAGTTCTATGGCGTTCCCGTGGGCGAGCTGCTTCCCGAGGGTTCCACCGTTGCTCCGTTGGAGCAGTCCCCGCGGATCGTCCTCGACCTCGAGCGCCTCTCCCAGGTTCCCAAGGAGCAGGGCGGCCCGCTCGCTCGCTACGCGGCCACCATCCAGAGTCAGCGCGGCGACTACAACGGCCGGGTGCTGTCCATCCGCTACGAGGACCTGCGGTCCCTCGCGGTGATCTACGACACCTCTCCGAGCAAGCTCACCGAGCAGCTCGTGTCCTGGGGCGTGCTCTCCCCGGAGCAGGGCGCGGACGCGACCGCTTCGGACGTCTGACAGCTCGCCAGCACCACCCGCTTCACCAGGTTCACCAGGTTCATCAGCACTGCCTGCGGTTCTGTCGGCTCAGGGGTTTCGTTCGTGGCACGACCAGGCTTCACCTCCGACAGGACCGAACCGCAACGGGGTCGAGACCGACCAAACGCGTGGCACAGCCTGGCCGGGAGTACCCCGGTACGTCGCTAGGGGCGGCGTACCGGGCACGCGGACGGCGTCGGGTCCCGGGTCACCGGGCCCGGTTCGGCTCCGTTTCTGCCTGCCCGGCGGCTGCCGGCCCAGGCTGCGCCGCCCCGGCGGCCCCGCCGCTACCGGCCTCGACGGCCGCGGCACCCGTCTCCTCCACCGCGGCGCCGCGGGTCGCCGGCCTGCCGACGTCGATCAGGCTGCCCAGCAGCCCGTTGACGAACCCCGGCGAACGCTCCGTGGACAGGCTCTTCGCCAGCTCCACGGCCTCGTCGATGACGACCCTGGGCGGCACGTCGGGCCGCCAGCCGAGTTCCAGCACGGCGATCCGCAGAATGTTGCGGTCCACGGGCGGCATCCGCTCCAGCGTCCAGCCCTCGGCATGCGCGGAGATCCGCTCGTTGATCTCCCGCCAGTGCTCGACGACGCCCTCGACGAGGCCCTCCGTGTACTCGGAGACGGGCGGGTCGGCCCGGGCCATCCGGGCGTCGAGGATCTCGGCCACCCGACTACCGCGCACGTCCGCCTCGAAGAGGATGTCCAGCGCGCGCCGACGGGCCTTGGACCGCGCGCTCAGCTCGTCACCCGACCGAGATAGCGGCCGTCGCGGGTGTCGACCTTGACCTTCTCGCCGGTGGTGACGAACAACGGGACGTTGATCGTCGCGCCGGTCTCCAGCGTCGCCGGCTTCGTCCCGCCCGTGGACCGGTCGCCCTGCACACCGGGGTCGGTCTGCGAGATCGTGAGCTCGACGCTCGCGGGCAACTCGACGTAGAGCGGGGCGCCGTCGTGCAGGGCGACCGTCGCGACGGTGTTCTCCAGCATGTAGTCGGCGGTGGAACCGACGACGTTCGGCGGGATCGGGATCTGGTCGTAGGACTCGCTGTCCATGAAGACGAAGTCGGTGCCGTCCCGGTAGAGGTAACTCATCTCACGGCGGTCCACGGTCGCGACCTCGACCTTGACCCCCGCGTTGAACGTGCGGTCGACGACCTTGCCGGTGAGGACGTTCTTGAGCGTCGTGCGGACGAACGCACCGCCCTTACCCGGCTTGACGTGCTGGAAGCCGACGACGTTCCACAACACCCCGTCGATGTCGAGCGTCATGCCGTTCTTGAGGTCGTTGCTGGTCGCCACTGCGCGAGTTCTCCGTTCAGGTCGCCGTGCTTGGACGGCGGATCATAGTCGTGCGGAAGACTGGGTTGGTCGGACCGCACCCGCCTCAGCGGCCCCACCGGCTGGAACGACGCGCCCGGGGCCACGAAAGCCCTCCCGCGGCGGCGATCAGCCAGACCGCGGACAAGTCTACCGAGCCCGTCCCCACGTTCCCGGATCCCGGCGGACAGGGCCCGGCGGACAGGGCCCAGCGGACCGGCTCGGACGGTGCCGCCCCGGACAGTGCCGCCCCGGACAGTGCCGCCCCCGGACAGTGCCGCCCCCGGACAGTGCCGCCCCCGGACAGTGTCGCCCCAGGCGGACTCGGCCCGGACGGGGGGCGGCTCAGGCGGTGTCGGACAGCGACAGGCCGTCGGGCACCGACGCGTCCGCGGGCGGCGAGCTGTCGGCGGGCCGCGGCACCTCGCCCGGGGCCACGGCGGCGAACGCGGTCAGCAGCAGGCCCGGATCCGGGTTGTCGAACACGACCGTGTCACCCTGCCCGGCGAGGCCGATGAAGCGCAGCCGGTGCCCGCGGGTCTTCTTGTCCACCCGCATCGCGTCGAGCAGCTCCGGCCAGCGGTCACCCCGGTAGGTCACCGGCAGTCCGATGCGGGCGAGCAGGTCGCGGTGGCGGTCCGCGGTGGCGTCGGCGAGGCCGACGACGAGCCGGGACAGCTCGGCCGCGAACACCATGCCGACCGAGATCGCCTCGCCGTGGCGCCAGCCGAAGTTCTCCACCTTCTCGATCGCGTGGCCGAGGGTGTGGCCGTAGTTGAGGACCTCCCGGCGACCGGCCTCACGCGGATCGCCGGAGACCACCTCGGCCTTCACCCGGATCGACCGTTCGATCAGCTCGGGCAGGTGCGCGGCGCCGGTGGGGTCGTCGTCGAGCAGGTCGAGGATGGCGCCGTCGGCGATGAAGCCGGTCTTGACCACCTCGGCGAGGCCCGCGCGCACCTCGGCCGCCGGCAGCGTGCTCAGCGTGCTCAGGTCACACAGGACGGTCAGCGGCTGGTGGAAGGCGCCGACGAGGTTCTTGCCGGCATCGACGTCGATGCCGGTCTTGCCGCCGACGGCCGCGTCGACCATGCCGAGCACCGTGGTCGGCACCTGCACGACGTCCACGCCGCGCAGCCAGCTCGCGGCGACGAACCCGGCCAGGTCGGTGACGGTGCCGCCGCCGAAGCCGATGACCACGTCGTCACGGGTGACGCCGATGCGGCCGAGGGCGTCCCAGCAGCGCCCGGCGATCGCCAGCCGCTTCGCCTCCTCGCCGTCGGGCACCTCGATCGTGTGCGCCTGCACCCCGGCGTTCGCCCGCAGGTTCGCGACGACCGACGCCGCCCTCGCCCGCAGCGCGACCGGGTGGATCACCACGGCACGGGTCCGCCCGGCGACCGTCTCGGCGAGTCCGCCGAGCAGGCCCTCGCCGAGCACCACGTCGTAGGGCCGCTCCCGCGCGGGGCGCACCGGGATCCGGACGACGTCGGCCACCTTCGCCCGCACGCTCATCACCGTTCCTCACTCGGCCCGGCGGCCGACGTCGGCCCGTCGGGCGATTCGCGCAGCGCGGCCGCGACCAGGTCGGCGACCTCGTCCGGCTCGTGGCCGGCGGTGTCGACGACGGCCATGGCCACCTCGGCGTACAGCGGTTCACGGGCCTTGAGCAGGGCGGCGAGCCGGGTGCGCGGGCCCTCGACGAGCAGCGGACGGTCCCGGGCGAGGCCCACGCGGCGCACCGCGTCGCTCAGCCCGACCCGCAGGTAGACGACCCGGTGGCCGGCAAGCAGCGCCCGGGTCGCCGGGTCGAGCACCGAACCGCCGCCCAGTGCCACGATGCCGGAGTGCTCGGCGAGCGCGGCGGCCACCGCGCGGTGCTCCGCGGCGCGGAAGTACTCCTCGCCGAACTCGACGAAGATGTCCGACACGCTGGCGCCGAGCGCCGCCTCGACGTCGGCGTCGGTGTCGCGGAAGCCGACGGCCCACCGTCGCGCGAGCCGGGTGCCCACCGTCGTCTTGCCCGCGCCGGGCGCGCCGACGAGCACCACCCGCGGCCCGACCAGCACCGCCCGCGGCCCGGCCGGCGCCACCGCCGCCTCATCCCCAGTCACGCTCGTACTGTCCCGTCTGTCCTCAGGTCCGGCGATCGGCGCGCCCGGCGATCACCGACAGGTGCGGTGATCGCCGATCGGCGCGCGATCAGTGAATGAACAGGGATTTCAGGTATCCCTCGCAGTTGCGGCGGGTCTCCTCCACCGAGTCGCCGCCGAACTTCTCCAGGGCCGCGCCGGCGAGCACGAGCGCGGCCATCGCCTCGGCGACGACACCGGCCGCGGGGACGGCACACACATCGGAACGCTGGTTGATCGCGACGGCGGCCTCCCCGGTCGACACGTCGACCGTCGCCAGCGGCCGGGTCAGCGACGAGATCGGCTTCATCGCGACCCGGATGCGCAACGGCTCGCCGGTGGTCATCCCGCCCTCGATGCCACCGGCGCGGTCGGTCGCCCGGCGCACCCGCCGGCCGGCGCCACCGGTCGGCTCGATCTCGTCGTGCGCGACCGAGCCGCGCCGGCGCGCGGTGGTGAAGCCGTCGCCGAACTCCACGCCCTTGATGGCCTGGATGCCCATGAGCTCGCCGGCGAGGCGGGCATCGAGGCGGCGGTCGCCGTGCACATAGCTGCCCAGGCCCGGCGGGCAGCCGTAGGCGAGCACCTCGACGATCCCGCCGAGGGTGTCGGAATCGGCGTGGGCGGCGTCGATCTCGGCGACCATCCGCACGCTCGTCTCCTGGTCGGCGCAGCGCACCGGGTCGGCGTCGACGGCGGCCAGCGACGTCGGCGCCGGCGTCCCCGGCGGCACCTCGACCGCGCCGATCGCGACGACGTGCGAGATCACCTCGATGCCGTACGCCTGGCGCAGCAGCGCCTTGGCCGCGGTGCCGAGCGCGACCCGCGCGGCGGTCTCCCGGGCGCTCGCCCGCTCCAGCACGGGGCGGGCGTCGTCGAAGCCGTACTTCTGCATGCCGGCGAGGTCGGCGTGCCCCGGCCGGGGCCGGGTCAGCGGGGCGTTGCGGCCCAGGCCCGCCAGCACCTGCGGGTCCACCGGGTCGGGTGCCATCACCCGCTCCCACTTCGGCCACTCGGTGTTGCGCACGACGACGCTGATCGGGCCGCCGAGCGACACGCCGTGACGCAGGCCGCCGAGCAGCTCGATCTCGTCCTGCTCGAAGCTCATCCGCGCCCCGCGGCCATGCCCGAGCCGGCGACGGGCAAGCTCCGCCGCGATGTCCGCACTGGTCAGCCGGATCCCCGCGGGCAACCCTTCGACCGTGGCCACCAGAGCGGGACCATGCGACTCCCCGGCAGTCAACCAACGCACCATGCCCACCAGTCTTTCACGCCCAGGCACCCGCGCACGTCCCCGTCGGCGCAGCTCACGCCACCGACGACGGTCGCCGCCCGGAGCAGGGCCCCCTGACGTGCGCGAACAGGCCGGCCCTCAGGGATGGATGCCCGCCTGCACCACCGCGGACCAGGCCCCGGCGAGCAGGAACGGCCCGTAGGGCAGCCGGTCGTGACGACCGACCCGACCCGCCGCGAGCAGGGCGAGGGCGCCCAGGCCGCCGAGCAGCACCCCCGTGCAGAAGCCGCCGCCGACGTAGCCCCAACCCAGCCAGCCCAGCGCCCCGCCGAGCAGACCCGCGAGCTTCACGTCCCCGCGGCCGAGCCCGCCGCGCGACGCCCGGTGCAACGCCCAGAACACCAGCCAGCTCGCGGCGGCCGCGGCGCCAGCCCTGGCCAGCCGTCCCGGCGCCGCGTCGACCAGCGCCGCGAACCCGAGCAGCAGGGCCAGCAGCGGATAGGCGGGCAGCACCAGGTGATCGGGCAGCCGGTGCACCCGCAGATCCACGGCCGCCAGCCACACCCCGAGCACCGTCAGGTAGGCGAAGGCCGGCAGCCAGGACGGATGGCGGTGCAACGCGCCGGCCACGACGGCCACCGCCAGCACCGTCACAACCCGCAGCCGGCGCGGCGCCGGGCCGTCCCGGTG
>NZ_JALKFU020000148.1 GCF_023242965.2 Frankia sp. AgKG'84/4 | reverse complement strand
CCCGACACCGTGTGGATCAACCAGCCAGTACCAAGCCAACCAACCGAAGATCCACTGTCTCATTTGACTTGACACCTACCGTCTCTCCAACTCGACCTGCTCCGCGGACCTCCCCGGCTTCTTCTCCGGCCCACGAGCCGTCGCCGGTCTCCCACCCAGCGCGCCCGCGTCGCGAGCCCGCGCCCACTCCAGCACATGAGACGAGAACAAACCCTCCCGCCGTAGGACCGCGCCTTTCTCACCATGCGGCGCGTTCTCATACTCGGCGAGAATCCGCAGCTTGTACGCCGTACTGAACACCCGCCGCGACGGACGCGGCGCCGGATCACGCCCCGACGACCCACCCGGACGATCTAGCGACTCTGACTCCACAAGCACAAGGATCTCCGATCACGCCCCCTGTAGCCAACCCGCACCCAACGGGTGTCTCACCCGAGACTGGCACAGAGGGCGACGCCGACGCGCTGGACACGGTGCTGGGAGCGTGGGCCGCCGCGGTGACCAGCCCAGAGGCGGGGACGCGGCGGCGGGTCGCGGTCGATGGCAAGACTCTGCGGGGCTCCCGCACCGGCGAGGTCGCGGGTCGGCATCTACTCGCAGCCCTCGACCATCACACCGGTGTCGTGCTCGGCCAGGTCGCGGTGGACGCGAAGACGAACGAGATCCCCGCGCTGTCCATCCTGCTCGCCGACCTCGACCTGACCGGCGTGATCGTCACGGCGGATGCGTTGCATACCCAGACCGAGACCGCCCGCTGGCTGGTCGGCCGCGGAGCGCACTACGTCCTGACGGTCAAAGCGAACCAGCCCAGCCTGTATGCCCAGCTCGCGGCCCTGCCCTGGGGCCAGGTGACGACGACCGCGCGCACCGTGGAGCGTGGCCACGGCCGCCGCGAGCGGCGAACCGTGAAAGCCACCGAGGTCCGCGCCGGGCTCCTGTTCCCGTACGCCGTGCAGGCGATGCGGATCACCCGCCGACGCCAGCCACTCACCGGCGGACCCACCGAGACCGAGGTCGCTTACCTCATCACCAGCCTGCCGACGCATCACGCCAGCCCAACCCGGCTCGCCGCGATGGTCCGGGAGCACTGGCTGATCGAGAACCGGCTGCACTGGGTCCGCGACGTCACCTTCGGTGAGGACCTCAGTCAGGTGCGGACCGGCAACACGCCCCAGGTCATGGCCAGCCTACGCAACCTCGCGATCACGATCCCGCGCCTGACCGGCGTCACGAACATCGCCGCAGGGATTCGTCACCACGCACGCCGCCCCGAACGACCATTAGAAGCAATCATGAAGCTTGCTTGCTAACCGACAACTATGCCGAGGCCCTGGTGCTCAGGGCCGGTCGGCGGCGAAGCGGCGCACGGCGGCGCGCTGCCATTCGGTGATCCGCACAACCACCCAGGGAAGCACGAAGAATGCCACCACCCCGGCGAGGAAGTGCAGGGTCACCGCGCCTACCGGGGTTGGCCCACCCCAGGCGGGGTCGGGGTAGGGCGCCCAGCCCCAGATCGGGTAGGTGAGATTCCGGGCGGACACGATCACCCAGCCGATCGTGATCGCGAAGGACAGCGTCGTCAGCACGATGTTGACGAAGAGGAAGGCGAGAGCGCCGGGAACGCGGCGGGAGCCGCGCGCCACGAGGTGCTCGTCGAAGAAGATCCGCAGCCGCATGCGCTCGAAGGCGGGACCTGCCGACGCGGCGAACACGATCGCCGCGAGCAGCACCAGTGGACCCGCCTTCGCGTGGCCACTGTCGTAGGCGGCCTTCATCGCGTACTGCAGGGTCAGGATCAGACCGGCGAACAGCGGTATCAGCAGCGCGTACAGCAGGTGGCGCCAGGTCTCACCGCGAAACGGAAGCGTCAGTAGGCGCCAGGGACCGACCCGCGGCCTCGTGCGGGTCGGCCGGGACTGCATGGTGGCGCGGTCATTGGACACAATGCATTTTTCCCTTGTTCTGGGCATCAAGGTAAGCAAACTCGAAACTTCGCCCCGCGGGCGGTCGGTGCTCGCCGGGACGGCTCAGGCCCCGCCTTCCCCCGCCTTCGCCGAGCGGGCCAGCAGGAGCAGGTGCAGCGCGATCGGGGCGCCGCTGCGGCCCAGGGCTGTGCAGTACCGACTCACCACCTCGTTTTCCTGGGTCGGCTGCAGTTCGCCCAGACCCGCGAGTCGGCGCAGGGTCCGCAGCTGCCCGGCGGTCTCCTGACGCTGGCGGACCAGGTCGATAATGTCCTGGTCGATCGCGCGCAGCCGCTGACTGCGCTCGGCGATTCGCGCGGGGTCGTTCGAAGCCATGTCGCGCCTCCTTCGGATGTCCCTGACGGGCATCGGTTACGCGGGGTAATCGGTAACGGGGACATTCAGCTAGCGCTATGTCGTCCGCGTCCAGTCGGCGGCATCCTCATCCATGATGCCGCTTTGACCTGATCACGCCGCCTCCCTTTTCGGAAGGTTCGAGCCCGTCACCATACTAGGAACCTACCGAGCGAGGCTTTTCTTTCGTTATCGCATCCGTTCGGCCAGCATGTCGGCACCCGATCCGAGGATCAGGGCAGCCGTGTCCGCGCCCTGGACAGCCAGGGCGCCCAGGCAACCATCCACCCGCGGCAGCTCGACCAGGGCGATCCGCGGGTGTGCGCCCGGCTCGTCATCGGCCCAGCCGACGACCGCCGGCGCCTGGCCCGCGGCGCTGACCGTCAGGGAGTCCATCGGCCGGTTCAACCCCTCGCCGGTTGCCTTGAGCACCGCCTCCTTGCGGGTCCACAGCGTCAGACAGGCGCCTGCCTGCCGATCGCTCGCCAAGGACTCAACGGCGGACCGCTCCGCGGGGGTGAGAACCATCTCGTACTCCACCGGGATGCCCGGCTCCGCGGGGGCGACGTAGCGCTCCACGTCCACGCCCAGGGGATGGCCATGCGTGACCGCCACGGCGACCAGACTCACGGAGTGCGAGATCGACAGCTCCCAGCCCGCCGCGGCGCCCACCGGCGTCGGCTTGCCGTGCGAACCACCACAGCCGGGGCAGCGGGTGTGGAGGGCGACGTCACTGGCGGGGATACCCGCCAGCAGGCCCAGCGCGGCGCGGGCCAGGACCCGGCCCGTGACGAAGAGCCCGAGTTCCTGCTCGCGCAGGAACTCGGCGGCTCGCGACTGCTCCGCGTCATCGAGCAACCCCAGATACCGCTCGGGACACGACAGTCGTCTCGACAGCCAGACATGGCAGGTCACCGCGCGTGCGCCAACAAAGGGCAGCGCCCTCGCAGGAAGGCTCATGGCAGTCATCGGCGGCCCCTCCACACTCCCCTTCGTCATACCTGCTCACCTCCTCCAGGCGGAGGGCCACGCGACCCCACCGCACCGATTCTCGCATTTCGGCGGCCTCAGCAACGGGTTGGAAAACCTCCGAACAAACGGAGGGAAACCTCCCGCGGAGACTCCCTCCTGCACTAACGCCACGAAGCACAGACGATAACGAGGCGAAGCCCTCGGTACCTAAGGTCAGTTCCAGACCGGGCGCCGAGCCACCGGCGCCCAGGACCGGGAACGTGCCACGAAGGGAATCACCCGCGATGACGAACATCTGGGGCGAGCGCCTCCGTACCACCGGCCGGCCGACCGCCGCAGCTCAGACCACCGCAGCTCAGGCCATGATGCGTCTCGGTAACAACAAGGGCTGGGACGTGTTGTCGACCAACCTAATCCCGGCCGCGACTGCCGCCGCCGGAGAGGACTGGGGCTGAACCAGGTCCTTGGCCTGGATGCACCGAAGAAGGCGGCGGCCTTCCGGGGAACAGCTTTAATGGCCGATAACTGGCTGTAGTTTTCGGTGGGTGTGGCTGTACTTGAAGTTGACCCGATTCTGTTCACGCCTGGACTCTTTGAGATAATGGTCTCAGGGAGGACTACAGGTGTCGAGCTCAAAACCGCCGCACACGGAGGAGTTCCGCCGACAGATGGTGGATCTTGTCCGGGCCGGCCGGCTGCCGAGGAACTCGCGAAGGAATACAGCCCGTCGGGGCGGTCGATCCGTCACTGGGTGCGGGAAGCCTCCCGCCAGGACGACACCCGAACGGACGAGATCAACGCCGCCGAGCGCGACGGCGTCCCGAGCCACCTACGGCGCCCCACGCGTGCACGCCGACCAGGCCGCCGCCGGCGTCCAGGTCAGCCGCAAGCGCGTCGCCCGGCTGATGAAGCAGGCTGGCCTGTACGGAGTCCACCGCCACCGCCGGGTCAGCCTGACCCGCCGGGACCGGGCCGCGCACCTGCCCCCCGACCTGGTCAACCGCGACTTCAGCGCCCCGCCCCGAACCAGGTCTGGACCGCCGACGTCACCTACATCCCGACCGGCCAGGGCTGGCTCTACCTCGCCGTCGTCCTCGACCTGTACGCCCGGCGCATCGTCGGCTGGTCCATGTCCGCCGACCAGAAAACCCCCACCGAAGCGATGAAAAACCAGCTACTCTCAATTCAACAGGCCGGTGTTGCGACGACCGGTTGAATTCGGTCAGGACACGTCCCGGGAATTCGCGAAGATCTGCGAGAGACATCAGGTGCGGCGATCCGTCGGATCCTCTGGTGATTGCTATGGCTGCGAGCATCATGTTGTCGCTGCCACGCTGGTCTGACTCTTGCTGTGACCGGCCCTTCGGGTGCCCTTGCGTTGACCTGTCGGCTGGCGTGGCGGCGGCCCTGGACCGCTGGCCGGGCGGGCAGTGACCTGATAGAAGCCTGATCACAACAGCGTCTCATCGCAGTCCTGTCCGCCCGCCCGACCAGCGGGATGTGACCGGTGATCTGTGAGGAGATCAGCCAGCCGATGTCCGGCGTGATGCTTTCCCGCGACGATGTCATCGTCGGTGTCGACACCCACAACGATCAGCATGTTGCCGTTCTACTCGACGGCTCGGGGGCCGTCTCGCGGATCTGCTGATCCCGGCAACCCCGCCCGGCTTCGAGCTGCTACTCGCGTTCTGTCTGGCCCGCGCGCATTCTCCAGGGCGGCTTGTTGCTTTCGGGCACGAGGGAACAGGCTGGTTCGGGCCGTCTCCTTCTACGAGCGGGCGGGTTTCGTCTGACCGCGGCCGCGGAGATCCCTGGCGTGCGCCGTGTACTCGCAAGCGAAGGTGATCCTCTGACGCCCGCCCACCGGCTATGCACCGTCCTCACTCAGAGCCGCGAGCCAGGCCGAGACGTCAGCCCCCGGTGGCGGACATACCGACCGACCTTCCCCAGAGGCTTCGGCTCGGCTGAACCCATGCCCGCGGGGTCCCGGGACACCACAGCCGGTCGCTCACTGATCGGCGCTCACTGGCGCGCAGCCCTACAGCCAGTCGGGGTGTCCTGGGCCACCGGGCCTCGCGGAACTCATGACGGAGCTTGACGGTCGAGCGAGCAGGGCGATGGCCCGGTGGGGACCAGGGGCGTGTCCGAACTCTCCCATTTACGAGTTCCGACACGAGGATGGTGCACCAGTGAGCAGGCCGGATGGAATAATGGCGGACGGCAACGGACCAGCCCCTGCGGCCTCCCTCCTTGGACAGGTATGAGCGGACAAGTCAGACGCCGGACCGGCACCCGTGACGCCGCACCGCGGCTGAAGCGTGAGCTCTACGAGAAGGAACTCCTCCGGCTCCAGGCTGAGCTGGTGACCATGCAGGAGTGGATCCGCGCGACTGGCGGACGCCTGGTCGTGATATTCGAGGGCAGAGACGCCGCCGGGAAGGGCAGCGCCATCAAACGCGTCACCGAATATCTGAACCCGCGGGTCGCCCGGATCGTCGCCCTCCCGGTGCCAACGGAGCGGGAAAAAACTCAGTGGTACTTTCAGCGCTATATCGAGCAACTGCCCGCCGCCGGCGAGATCGTCCTGATGGACCGGTCGTGGTACAACCGCGCCGGCGTCGAGCGGGTCATGGGGTTCTGCACGCCAGCCGAGCACCGACGTTTCCTCGCGCAGTGCCCGGTGTTCGAGCGGCTCCTCATCGACGATGGCATCATGCTGCGCAAATACTGGTTCTCGGTCAGCGACGCCGAGCAGGACGACCGCTTCCGCGACCGGCTGGATGACCCGATGCGCCGCTGGAAGCTCTCACCGATGGACCTGGAGTCCATCCGCCGCTGGGAGGACTACTCCCGCGCCAAGGACGACATGTTCGTCCACACCGACACAACGGAATCGCCCTGGTTCGAGGTCGAGGCGGACGACAAGCGCCGAGCCCGCATAAACATGATCAGCCACCTGCTGTCGACCGTTCCGTACCAGGAGGTCGAGCGACCCCCGCTTGTCATGCCGGACCGGCCAAACGCCCAAAATTATGTCAGGCCACCCCGAGACCTCTACACGTGGGTGCCCGACCGCAGCCGCGACCTGGAATAGTCGGCGCTGTTGCGTTCAGATGAGGCGGGGCATGCCAGTGGTTTCGATCGGTGTCGTGTCGCCACCGGCTTCCGCACCGTCTACCGCCAAGGACGTCGTTCCTCCGCCCTCTGCCGGTGTGGTGGTGACGCCAGCGCCGTCTGCCGCCGTCGCGACGCCACTGCTTTCGGCAGGGGTGAAGACTCCGCCGCCTCCCCCGCCGACGCCGTGACTCGCCGCCTTCCAAGGCGTCGTGACCACGGCGTACGCGGAGCGAAGAGGCCGGTAAGGGTCACCGCGGAGCGCGCAGCCGGCCAGACACTCCTGGTCGCTCAGCAGTGGAGACGATGAGGCCGTGACCCGCAAGGTAGCGGTACACAGTCCTGGGACCTGAAACCAGGCGAGCCTGCGCCGCCGGCCCGTCGGCGAACGCGCCGTGGCCTGACCCGTCTACCGCCGATGGGCAACACCACCTCGGCGTTCAGCTCAGTGACCGCCGTGGGACAACCGGTCGGCGCGCTCCGCTACGCCGGTGCGGTGCGGGTGAGGTTGTGGGCGGCGAAGGAGCGGCGGTCGCCGGCCCAGGCGCCGCGGGGGGCGATCTCGTCGAGGCGGCGCAGGTCGGCGGCGGACAGGTTGACCCGCGCGGCGGCGGCGTTCTCCGCCAGGCGGGTCACCCGACGGGTACCGGGGATCGGCACGACGCGTGGGCTCTGAGCGAGCAGCCAGGCGAGGGCCAGCTGGCCGACGGTCGCGTCGTGGTCGGCGGCCAGTTCGCGCAGCGCGTCGACCACGACGAGGTTCGCCGTCAGGTGCGGGCCGGCGAAGCGCGGGTCGGTGGCGCGGAAGTCGCCGTCGGCGGTGGCGCCGGCCGGCAAGGCGCCGGTGAGCATGCCGCGGCCGAGGGGGCTGTAGGGCACCAGTCCGATGCCGAGTCGGTCGGCGGCGGGGATGACGTCGTCCTCGGGCTCGCGCCACATGATCGACCACTCGAACTGCACGGCGGCGATCGGATGCACGGCCGCGGCCTGTTCGAGCTGGCCGACGTTGACCTCGGACAGGCCGAGGTGGCGCACCTTGCCGGCGGTGACCAGCTCCGCCATGGCGCCGACGGTGTCGGCGACGGGCACCGCGGGGTCGACCCGGTGCAGGTAGTACAGGTCGATCGTGTCGACGCCCAGGCGACGCAGGGAGGCGTCGCAGAAGCCGGCGACGTGCTCCGGACGGCCGTCGAGATGGACGCCGTCATCGTCTCGCACGATGCCGAACTTGCTGGCGAGCAGGACCTCGTCGCGCCGGCCGTGGATCGCCGCGCCGATCAGGGTCTCGTTGTGCCCCGAACCGTAGCTCTGGGCCGTGTCGAGCATCGTGACGCCGAGGTCGAGGGCCCGGCGGATGAGCGCGGTGGATTCCGCGTCGTCCGCCCGTGGTAGGTCCACGTTGAGAGTGCGCGGGGGGAGATCAGCCGTCCAACACTCGCTTGCGCTGCCCACCATCTCGAATCACGATGGCACCGGTGGAGCTACGGCAACTGGTCTACTTCGATGCGATCGTCCGGCACGGGGGATTCACCCGGGCCTCGGCGGCGCTGCGCGTCGCGCAGTCGGCACTGTCCGCGCAGATCCTGCGGCTGGAGAAGGAGCTCGGGGTCGGCCTGCTGATCCGCGGTAACCGGCAGCTCTCCCTCACCCCGGCCGGACGGCTCCTGCTCGACCGGGCCCGGCGGGTCCTCGGCGAGCTCGACGCCGCCCGTGCGGAACTCGCCGACCTGACGTCGACGGTGCACGGCCAGCTCGCGCTCGGCGCGACGCTGGTGCTCGGGTCGATCGACCTGCCGGTGACGCTCGCCCGACTGCACGCCGAGCATCCCGGCATCTCGGTGACACTGCGCACCGGCCTGATCGTCGACCTGCTCGACGCGCTCGATGCCGGCGCGGTCGATCTGGTGGTGGGACCCATCCACGACGATCTGCCGGCGCGCTTGCGCGCCGAGGCGATGGTCGCCGAGCACGTGCTGCTGGTGACGCCGCCGGACCATCGGCTGCGGCACCGGCCGGTGGTGCGTCTCGCCGAGGTGCGTGACGAGGCCTTCGTCTGCCTGCGGGCCGGCAGCGGTCTGCGCGCGATCCTCACCGGCGCGGCGGCCGCGGCCGGCTTCGCGGCGCGCGTCCCGTTCGTGGTGGACTCCCCGCGCGCCATCCGGGAGTTCGTCAGCGTCGGGCTCGGCGTCGCGATCCTGGCGAGTTCCGCCGCCCTGGCCCCCGGGCCGCCGGTGGGAACCCACCGCCTCGACCCGTCTCCGCCGCATCCGCCGTTCGGCCTCCTGCACCACCGCGACCACCGGCTCACCCCGGCCAGCCGGACTTTCCGCGACTACCTGCGGCGTGCCGTCACTGCCGGCGGGCGGGAAGACGCTGGTTCGCTCGACGAGCCGACAGCAGTACGCTCGAGTACCGAAACACCGCGATCCTCGTCGGCCAAGCTGTGAGCGCCCTCCTCGACGAAGGCCCCAGCCTGGGACGACCCCTCGTCGACCGAATCAAGGGCTCACGACTGCACAACCTCAAGGAGCTCAGGCCCGCTGCGCCAACTCGTCCTCGACGCTCCCGGCAGCTACAGCTGGCATGACGCCGCCGATCCCGAGCTGACCGCACCGGAGCAGGCAATCGTGCGTCCGATCGCTGTCGCCTGCTGTGACCTCGACGTCGCGGTCGCCCGGGTTCCTCGCCGATCTCGTCTCGGTCCCGTACGCCGACGCCATGCTGCTCCCACTGCCGCGACCCTGAACCCGGTCGCGGTGGCGTCGCTGTCGGACAACATTCCCGATGGGTGGCGCACGGTCGGCCCCTACGCCCACGAACTCGCCGCACTCGACCAGCCCGACCGTCGCGTGCTGGTCACCGGCGGCCTGTCCGTCGGGGTGTACGCCGCCGCGTTCGCCACCGCGTTCGCCACCGCCCTCGGCGCGCACGTCGACTACGTCGACACCGACCGCAACGCCTCGCCGCCGCCGAGCGGTTCGGCGCCAACCCGGTCGATGCCACACTGCCCGACCCGAAAGCGGACCCGTACCCGGTCACCGTCAGCACGTCAGCCAGCCCGGCCAGCCTCGCCGCGACGCTGAAGGCGACCTGGCCCTACGGCGTCTGCACCGACACCTGGATCTACTACGGCGACACCTTCGACCTGCCGATCTTCGACCTCTACGGCACCGGCATCCGCTTCGTCACCGGACGCGCCAACGCTCGCGCCGACATCCCCCACGTCCTCGGCCTTCTCGCCACGGGGCCCGACCTGCGACCAGCCGTGGAAACCGTCGCCGACTGGGAATCCGCACCGCGGACCTGGGCCGCCCTGCGCGCCAAGACCGTCCTCACCCGCGCTTAGGGGACGGCGGGGCGCACCCGTTCCGCTCGCGGGAGCGAAGGACTGTCGGTGCTCGTCGCTACCGTGCACGCATGGGTCACGTTGAGGAGCAACTGCTACGGCTGAAGTCGGCGGCGCTCGAGGCCACGACCCGCCGCGACGGCGGTTTCTACGACCGCTACCTGGCCGCCGACGCCATCGCGATCACCCCCTACGGCGTCTTCGGCAAGGAGGCGATCGTGGCGCAGATGTCGTCGTCGGCGTCCGCCTTCGCGAGCACCGGCACTGACGACGTCCGCGCGTTCGTACTGTCGGAGACGAGCGGTGTCGTCACCTACCGGGCGCACTACCCGTCGGGTGACGTGATGGTGACGACGGCCTACCGGCTCGAGGCCGGCGGCTGGAAAGGCGTGGTGTACCAGCAGACCCCGGTACCGGCGGATCAGCCATAGAACCAGCCGGACCGGGCGAGGGGGGGGGGGGGGGGGGGGGGGGGGGGGGGGGGGGGGGGGGGGGGGGGGGGGGGGGGGGGGGGGGGGGGGGGGGG
>NZ_JALKFU020000147.1 GCF_023242965.2 Frankia sp. AgKG'84/4 | reverse complement strand
GTGCAGCGCGCGCTCGCCGCCGGGCTCCGCGGCGGCCGGGACACCGTCCGCCTCATCCGTGCCCGCGGCGTGCACTACGCCGGACGCTGCAGGAACCCCCGGGGCGGTGCCCGGGGGCGCGGCGCCCGGCACCACACCGGCCGGGCTGATCAGCGCGCGCTCGTCGACCGGTACGTCCCCCGCCATGCGTGATCGTTGTCCTTTCGAGGTGAATGGCTGTGCGGAGTTGTATCGCGTTGCGGCGCCGTTGTGTCGCGTTTGGTGGAAGCGGGCACGTCCGCTACCGATCCGAGGTAATTGACCCGCCCCGCCGGTCCCGCGGCGGTCGGTGTTCCCCGTCGGCGCCCGCGGCGCCGTGGATCAGCGTCCCGGCGACATGCCGGGAGCCGCCGGCGGCGAGTCCGACCAGGCCGAGCCGACCGGCGGGCGTTGCTGCGCGCCCATGGACGGTGAACCCATGGACTGTGATCCCATGGACGGGGAGCCCATGGACTCGGCCACCTTGCGCATGATTGCCTCCACCAGTCGGACGGCTTCCGCCGTCGCTAGGTTCAGCACGATCTCCGAGTCTCCGGCGACCTGAAAGCGTACCGACACGTCCGCCATGACGAGTTCCCCTTCCTCGTGGCTCGCTCCCACGCGGGCGCGTCGCCACCGGTACGTTACGGGGCGAACGAGACGTAGCGCGCAGCACCTCGGCGCCACCCGATCGGGTGTGACCGGTTGGCAGGCGGCCGCGACGGTCCGGGTAGGGTCACCGTGATGAATGCTGGGTTGGCAACGGTCCGTGACTGCATCGCGGTGCTGGAGGAGTCCTACCCGCCCGGCTGGGCGCAGTCCTGGGACGCGGTGGGCCTGGCGGTCGGGGACCCGGACGCGGCGGTCACCGCCGTGCACCTCGCCGTCGATCCCACCCCCGAGGTGGCCGCCGAGGCGGTCGCGGGCGGCGCGGGGTTGCTGATCACCCACCACCCGCTGTTCCTGCGGGGTGTCCACGGCGTCGCGGAGACGACGCCCGGCGGGCGGGTGGTGGCGAACCTCGTCCGCGGCGGGGCCGCCCTCTACACCGCGCACACCAACGCCGACGTCGCCGACCCCGGGGTCAGCGACGCCCTCGCTGCCGCGCTCGGGCTGCGCGACCTCCGTGCCCTCGCCGGCGCCGACAGCGAGCCCGCGGTCTGCGTGGCTCCCGTGGCTCCCGTGGCTCCCGTGGCTCCTGTGGCCACCGTGTGCCGGGGACTGGGCCGGGTCGGCGAACTGTCCGCGCCCGAACCGCTCGGCGAGTTCTGCGCCCGCGTCGCCCGCGCGCTGCCGTCGACCGCGGGGGGCGTGCGCGCCACGGGCCCGGCGGACCGGCTCGTGCGGCGGGTGGCGGTGTGCGGTGGCTCGGGCGGCGAACTGGCCGGCGCCGCGGCGGCCGCGGGAGCGGACGTGCTGGTCACGGCCGACGGCCGGCATCATCACGTACTTGACGCGGTCGGCGCTTTTCCGGTCGCGATCGTCGACGTCGCCCACTGGGCGAGCGAGTGGCCGTGGCTGGCGGTGGCGGCCGCGCGGCTGCGCAGGGATCTGCGCGCGCGGGGACGTACGGTGAGTACTTCGGTGTCCGCTATCGTGACCGATCCCTGGCGGTTGCACGCTCCGTCCCGGTAGACCGCGCGGCGACAACGACAGGGCATTCCGGTGAGGAGTACATGAAGGCCGACCCAGCAATCCAGCTTCGCCTGCTCGACCTGCAGGCGCTCGACTCCGGTATCGACCGGCTCGCCGCTCGTCGGCGCGGGCTGCCGGAACTCGCCGTCATCACCGAGCGGACCGCCGCTCTGCGCGCGCTCGACGACGATGTCGTCGAGGTGCGGACCGAGCTGGGTGACGTCACCCGCGGCCAGCGCCGGCTGGAGAACGAGATCGATCTGGTCCGCACCCGCGCGGAGCGTGACACCCAACGCCTCGACTCCGGCGCCGTCTCCAACGCGCGCGAGCTGGAGAACCTGCAGTCGGAGCTGGCGTCGCTGGCGCGGCGCCAGGGCGCCCTCGAGGACGAGGCGCTGGAGAAGATGGAAGCGGTCGAGGCCCTGGAGGGCCGGCTCGCGGAGCTGGTCAAGCGGCACGACGATCTGACCGCCGAGCTCGACACCGCGAGCGCCAGCCGGGACAGGACCTTCGCGGAGATCGACAGTGAGGTCGGCCGGCTGCGCAGCGAGCGCGATGCCCTGGCCCCGAAGCTGCCGGACGCGCTGATCGCCGTCTACGAGCGGATCCGGACATCGTCGAGCGGGGTGGGCGCCGCGGCGCTGCTGCGCCGGCGCTGCCAGGGCTGCCATCTGGAGCTGTCCGGCGGTGATCTGCGGGCGGTCGCGGCGGCTCCCGTCGACGAGGTCGTGCGGTGCGAGGAATGCCGGCGCATCCTGGTCCGTACCCCCGAGTCCGGGCTGTAGCGCCAGGGTTCGACGGCGCCGAGGGTTCGACGGCGCCGAGGGTTCGACGGCGCCGAGGGTTCGACGGCGCCGAGGGTTCGACGGGGCCGCCGGGCCGGCCGCGCGAACGCGCCGCGCCAGGTGCGGCGACAGGGCGAGGGGAGTGACAGATGGGCACCGAGCGAAGGCTGGTCGTCGAGGCTGACGGTGGCTCCCGGGGTAATCCGGGCCCGGCGGGCTACGGCGCGGTCGTCCGCGACGCCGCCGACGGCTCGGTGCTCGCCGAGCGCGCCGCCGGCATCGGCCGGGCGACGAACAACGTCGCCGAGTACTCGGGCCTCATCGCCGGCCTGCGGGCCGCCGCGGAGGTCGCGCCCGGCGCCGAGGTGGAGGTCCGGATGGACTCCAAACTCGTCGTCGAGCAGATGAGCGGCCGCTGGAAGATCAAGCATCCGTCGATGCGCCCGCTGGCCGACGAGGCCGCCGGGCTCGCCCGCGCGTTCGCCGCCGTGCGCTACCAGTGGGTGCCGCGCGCCCGTAACGGCACCGCCGACCGGCTCGCCAACGAGGCGATGGACGCCGCGGCCGCCGGCCGCAGCTGGGAGCCGTCGGTCCCGCAGTCCCCGGACCCGGTGCCGCACCGCGCGCCGACCACCCACCGGCTCTCCGGCTGGATGGCGCCACCCGCGCCACCGACGACGACGGTGCTGCTGCGTCACGGCCAGACCCCACTGTCGGTGGAGAAACGCTTCAGCGGCACCGTCGAGGCGTCCCTGACCGACCTCGGCCTGGAGCAGGCCGCCGCGGCCGGCCGCCGGCTGCGCGACGAGCCGTTCGACCTGATCGTCAGCTCGCCGCTGAAGCGGGCCCGGCAGACCGCCGAGGCGCTGGGCCGCGAGTACACCGTCGACGACGACCTGCGCGAGACCAGCTTCGGCGCCTGGGAGGGGCTGACCTTCGGTGAGGTACGGGAGCGCTTCCCCGAGGAGCTCAACGCCTGGCTCGCCGACCCGCACGTGCCCCCGCCCGGCGGGGAGAGCCTGATCGCCACGGTCGCCCGGGTGGCGATGGTCCGTAACCGGCTGCTCGCCGAGCATCCCGGGCAGCGGGTCCTGCTCGTCTCGCACGTCACGCCGATCAAGGGCCTGACCCAGCTCGCGCTGGTCGCCGAGCCGACTGTGCTGTACCGCCTGCACCTGGACCTCGTCTCGCTCAGCACCATCGACTGGTACTCCGACGGCCCCGCCGTGCTGCGCGGCTTCAACGACACCCATCACGCCGCCCACCTGACCAGCGCCGGCGAGTAACCGCATCCCACTGGCGCCAGTGGCGCCAGTGGCGCCATAAAACGGGTTGACATGGCGCCATGGACGGCGCCATGATTCCGGCATGGACCTGACGCCCTATGTGGAGAACCTCCGCGCCGAGCTGCTGGCCGCGGCCGACTCGGGTGAGGCCAGGGCGATGGCCGAACGGCTGGTGGCCGCCGTCTCCTCGGCGTCCCGGCTGGCCATGCTCGACGTTCTCTCCGCCGCCGCGGAGGAGATCACCCGCGACCTCGCCCCCGGCTCGGTGGAACTGAGGCTGCGCGGGCGCGACCCGTCCTTCGCGGTGACCCCGCCGGACCTGCCGGAACCAGCCGACACCACCCGCGTCGTCGCGCCGTCCGCGATGGCCATCGGCGAGCCGCCGCCGGTGTCCGCCGACGGCCGGGACGGCCCCGCGGCCCGCATCAACTTCCGCCCGCCCGAGCGACTCAAGCTCGCCATCGAGGCGGCCGCCGCGGCCGAGGGCCTGTCCGTCAACGCCTGGCTGGTCCGGGCCACCTCCGCGGCCCTCGCCACCCCCGACGCCGGTGACGGCCACCAGCACGGCAGCCGTCGCGACGGCGGCGGCCGCTTCGTCGGCTGGGTCGGCTGACCCGCTCCAACCTGTCCTGTCGACTGTCCTGTCCGAGCTCTTCCGACGCCCGTTGCGCAGCCTGCCTCGGCCCGCCCGCCCTGGCTTGCCGCGTCCCCCGCTGTTCGCCCGACCTGAGCATCCGCCCGCCACGCAACGGAGGAGCCCGCCGTGCCCACTTTCGACACCCCCGATCCGATCACGGTCGATCTGCGCATGGCAGACGGCCGGGTGGAGCTTGTCGCGAGCGACCGGACGGACACCGTTGTGCAGGTCGACCCGGGCACCCGGGTCGGCGCGGCCGGCCGCGTGCGCGTCGACTACGACCGCGGCCTGCTGGCCATCAAGACCCCTGTCAACGGCCGGTTCCGTGGCCGGATCGACCCGGTCACGATCGTGATCGAACTGCCGAGCCGCTCGAGCCTGCTGGTCCGGGCCGCACGGGTGGAGATCGCCGCGACCGGGATCCTCGGCGAATGCCGCCTGCACGGCGCGAGCGGCCAGGTGGCCCTGGAGCGCACCGACGACCTGCAGGCCCATTTCGCCGACGTCGACCTCGACATCGCCCGCGTCACCGGCTCCGCCGAGGTGAAAAGCGCCCGGGGCGTCGTGCGCATCGGCGAGCTGGAGAGTTCAGCCGACGTCCAGTCCGGCCACTGCACCGTCACGATCGGCCGGGCCGGCGGCCGACTGTCGGTCGCCACCGCCGGTGGCGACGTCACCGTCCACCGCGCGGAGAGCAGCGTCACCGCCCGCACCGCGAAGGGCAGCCTGCGCGTGCGCGAGGCGGCCCGCGACCGCATCGACCTCGCCACCGGCATCGGCGACGTCGAGGTCGGCATCCGCCCCGGCAGCGCCGCCTGGGTCGACGCCTTCACCAAGAGCGGCGCCGTCCGCAACCACCTGCCCCCGCGCGAAAGCCCCAAGGACTTCGCCGAACGGGTCGAGGTCCGCACCCGCACCCACCGCGGCGAAATAGACATCCGCGCCGCCCACCCCACCCCGGCCTGACCAACCCCGGAGCGCAGAGCCACCATGATCATGACGGGCCTACGGCCCACCCTCGTCCAGTACCTCGCGACCTGCGCCCAACGAGCCGATCCGGACCCGGCGGCCAGCAGCTCGGCTCCTGACGGCGCCGCGGAACACCTTGATCAGAAAAACTGGCTGGCGGACGCCTCGGACCAGGCGAGCAGCCGACCGCAATCGTGAACTTGCGACGGATCATGGGTGGCAGCCGGACAACCCGCTATGTCGACGCCGCAGATCCGACCGTTCTTATCACCCTTGTGATTACTCGCCCCGGACAGCTCGCCCGGCCGTCCTGACCTTGTCTGCCGTCGGCGTCACGTAGTGAAAGTCGCGAGCGCGCAGATAATCGAGAAACTCCGGTTCGGGAGGGAGTCCATGCTCCTCAAGATAGTATCCGATGGATGCGCTCCACACCCATTCTCCGTCGGTTAGAAATACAATCGGGACCGTCTTGCCTCTGGATTCATCAAGGCGGTCGACCGACTGGCCGGCCGCGCGCATGACGATCTTCCCCTTCTTTAGATAGGCAAGGAAGTCTGCTCGTTCTGGACCGATGGGAAGTGCCGGACGGTCGACGACGTACGGTGCGCCGTCCCGAGTGCCGTCGAACAGCTTCGCAATTTTGATGCCGTCGACGATCTCAGGCATTCCTTTTCCCTTCCGCGGTCGGATGAAAGTCGATCCAGTGGCCATCATGGGGAACGGTCTGCACCAGCCGGCCGTACTCGTTCTCGTGCATCGACGTCGTCCACACCTTACCGGTGTCCTCGTCGGAGAACGCGAGTTCGGTGGGGGCGGTGACGGTGACGCCGAGTTCGTCGGCGAGGTCCTGGGCGATCGGGTTGTCGCCCTGGCCGGTCTCGCAGGACATGAGGCGGATGGGCCGGCCCTGCCAGTTGTCGTCCCGCCGGATGAGGGCGGCCAGTTGCCGGGCGTCGAGGTCGCGCCGGCCCACGTGGACGGCGTCGGGGCTGCCGTGCAGGTCGGCAGTGTATTTACCGGGTGCGGGCTCGGCGGTGGCGGCCGCCTGCCACATCTCCTCGTCGGACTTCTCGTAGAAGGCGCGCCCGTCGACGGTCGGCTGGCTGTCCTTCCAGACCCGGGACAGCCGCCAACCGAGCCGGTCCGAGCCGTCCCGCCCGCGTGCGATGTCACTGTCGCCAACCGGCTGTCCGGTCCTTTCCGCCGGCGAATCGGTTGCCTGTTCGTGAGCACGGTCAAGGAGAGCGAGCTTGCGCTCAAGCGGGGACAGCGTGGGTTCGTCGCCGGTCGCGGAACGCCTGTCAGCCGGGCCGGCGAGTCGATCCGCCGCCCCGGGATGCTCAGGCGGGCGTCGGTCGTTCGTTCTCGGCGGTTCGCCGCCGTCCTGCGGGGAATCGCCGGTCGGCCGGCCGGACGCGCCGGGCTCGGTGTCCGCGAGGCGCTCCGGCGCCGCTCGCGTCAGGTGCGCCTGGTCGAGCAGGCGAGCCTTCCGCTCGGCCGCGGTGGGCTCGCCTGGCCCCGCGTCGGGGGCGGGCGGGTCGCGCGGAGACTCCAGGTCCATCCGCGGTCGTTCGATCGACATTGCCACGAACTGTAGCAATGGTGTTACAAGGTATGCGAGTAGTGCGGTCCTTATCGAGCGCGCGATCTCAGGTGGCAGGCCGTGTCTGTCTGGCCTGGCTCAGGCGTCCGTGAGGATTCGGGCGTTCCAGCCGGGCGTCCAGCCGTCGAGGGCGTGGACCGCCGTGCGCACGGCGGCCCTCGCGCGCCAGCACGCCGTCGATGTCGTCCTCGACGATCAGCGCGACGTCCACGATGCCCTCGCTCAGAGCGGCCGCGACGTCGGGATCGATGACATCGTGCGGATCGGGAGCGAGAAAGACGGTGTAACTCCGATCATGGGAGTAGCGCCTGATGACGATCTTTACTGATGTGGCGGACACCGGCGTGATGTCTGTCGAGGAGTCTGCTGGCGGGCCGCCGCCGACGGTGGATCCCGCGCTGGTCGCGGAGCTGGTGGGCGGCCACGGTTCGGAGTGGTCAGGAGCCGTGGTGGAGGCGGTCGAGGTCGACCAGGACGATCTGGGGGTCGGCGGCGGCCTGGGTGCGTAGGGCGTCGGTGAAGCCGGCGGCGGAGAACAGGATGCGGCGGGTGGCCGTCGTGTCCAGGTCACGGGTGTGGGCGAGCAAGGCGCGGGCGCGATCCAGGCGGTCGGCGTGTGCGACGCCGAGGACGGTTCCCCATTTCGCCTCGCCGAGGGCGACGAGTCGGCGCCGTGCGCCGTCTGCGGGGCCGAGCGCCACCACGTCCAGTTCCAGGCTGGCTCGGCCGGCGTGGTCGTGGACGGTGCCGTGGCCGACGTCGCCGAGCAGATCGGTTCCGAGCGTCTCGGGGCCTGCGAAGTCGGCGACCCAGGTTCGGGCGAGGGATTCGAGGTGCGGGCCGAGTACCTGGGCGGCGAAGGTCGGCCGCAGCGCCGGCCAGACCCGTCCGGCCCTGCCGGGGCGGTCGAGCTGACCGAAGACCGGTCTGATCATCGCGTGGTAGAAGGCGACGAGTGGTTCGGCGATCCGCCAAAGCGGTCGGCGGTCGCGCAGCAGGTCGTCGCAGCGCAGCAGCAGGCCGGCGTCGACCAGGACGGTCAGCGGATGGGCAAGGTCCGAGCTCGCCCGTCCGACGTGGTTCGCGATACCGCCGCGGGTCGTCGCGCCGCTCGCCACCGCGGCCAGCACGGAGCTGTACAGCGCGTTGTCCCGCAGGTCGGGCTCCTCGCTGAGCAGGTAGCGCGCCTCGCGGAACAGTGGCGACGCCGAGTCCAGCACCGCTCGGATGACCCAGTCGTCGAAGTCGTCGGGGGAGGCGGGGCGATCTCCGCGCAGGAAGTCGCGGTAGGCCGGCGTGCCGCCGACGATCGCGTGCACCCGGGTCGCCAGCGCCACGTCCTCGATGCCCCAGAACTGCCGCGCCAGCCGGTAGTCCAGCGTCGGAACGGTCAGTTCGAGGCTCGCTCGGCCCCGCAACGGCGCCGAGCCTGCCAACAGGCGACCCATCACCGAAAGGGCGGATCCGCAGAGCACCAGCCTGGTGCGTGATTCGCGACGCCGAGCCTGGCGTGGCCCGAACGCCGCCTGAATGACCGAGGGCAGCTCCGGCGCGGACTTGACCAGATAGGGGAACTCGTCGATGACCACCGGCGTCGATACCCGATCGCCCAGCCTGAGCACGGCGTCGATCGCTTCGTCCCAACGGCCGTAGGACAGCTGGCCGGGCGCGCCGATGTGCTCGGCGAGGCGGGCGCCGAACATCCGCAGGGCGTCGGCCGCTGTCGACTCCACGGCCTGGACGTACATCCCGCCTGTCTGCTCGCACGCCGCTTCGAGCAGGAACGACTTGCCCTGCCTCCTGCGCCCGCTGACCACGCCCAGGGTCGCCCCGGCGGTGTCGTCGCCGAGGAACCGGCCCAGCCGCTCCCACTCGACCTCCCGGTCGAACATGTCCGCTGGTCGCGCCATCCCCACTGCGACTACCTCCGCCTGGCCGTCAGGCGCCCTCGTGGATGCCGTATCTAGTGGAAGTATAGTTACTGTAACTGTAGTTCCACTACCGTCGGATGCTCGCTGCTTACGGGTTCATCCTCTCGACCAGGCCGGCCAGCATCTCCTCGGAGACCGGCCGATAGTCGTTGACGTCGACGCCCACATTGATCTGCCGACCGCGCACCCGCCAGGCGCCGTGGACGTGGCCGTGGAGCAGCGGCAGGCCCTCGTCGGCGGGCCGGTGCTCGACGTATCGCTCCTCGGCGGTGTGATCGCCCTCGTAGGGCAGGTGGGACATCTCGACCTCACGGCCGCCGACGGTGGCCCAGGCGGTGAAGGTGTCGCGGATCTCGGCGAAACCGGCGGCGAGGTACCGCTGGTGCTGGCGTGGTTTGGCATGGCCGGGCCACGGCGCGTCGTGGTTGCCACAGAGCAGGATCTTGCGGCCGTTCAGGCCGGCGACCGGGCCCAGCTTCGACGCGGACATGGCGACGTCGCCGAGGACCCACACCGTGTCGTCCGCGCCGACGGTGGCGTTCCAGTTATCGACGAGCGCACCGTCATGCTCCTCGACCGTGGACCACGGCCGGTAGCCGCGTTCGAGAAGCCCGCGGTGGCCGAAGTGAAGGTCCGCCGTCCAGAAGATCGCCACGGTGAAAGCCTCCCACCCGGCCCGCAACAGGTCATCCGAGTTTCCGCCGGCGACAGGCCCAGCGCCGGTGGCCTGGCGGAGGTCGGCGTCGAGCACCCACCCGCAGAAAAACGGCCAGCGCTATCCCATAGATGCTCCACCGCGGGTCAGGCAGGATAAAGCGGATGAGGTGGCCTGTAAGCCGGGTTCTGTGGCCGGGGTGCCTCGCGGCTTCCCGGTGGCGACCATCTCTCTACGGCTGCCGTTGCCGACAGCCTCCAGCGGTCTACCCGCAGGCTCGGGCGGGCAGCCCTCGAACGCCTGCGCGGCCCGCGGCCGGGTAGGGCCGTGGACCTTCTGACCTTGCTCCGGGCGGGGTTTACCGAGCCGCCCAGGTCACCCTGGGCGCTGGTGCGCTCTTACCGCACCGTTTCACCCTTACCGGTGCCGTTGCCGGCGCCGGCGGTCTGTTTTCTGTGGCACTGTCCCGCGGGTTGCCCCGGGTGGGTGTTACCCACCGCCCTGCCCTGTGGAGCCCGGACTTTCCTCGGCGGCGCCTGCCGGAGCCGACGCCGACGCGGCCGCCCGGCCACCTCATCCGCGTGTTTCAGCATAGGGCACCCGACGGCCTAGACTTCCAGGCACAGGGGAGTGACCTGGACGCTGCGGTGCCCGGCCGGGTCGGCGATGCGGGGACGCCATCGCCGCGGCCGGGCGGAGCCCGCGGGCGGACGGGCAAAGCACGATGGATGGGGCGACCATGGCGGGACCGGATCAGCCTGGCAAGAGGATCGACGACACCCGCCCTCAGTGGCCACAGCCGACCTCCGCGGCGCCCGCGGCCCCGCCCGTCGTCGGCGGCGGCGGCCCGCCCGTCCCACCAC
>NZ_JALKFU020000146.1 GCF_023242965.2 Frankia sp. AgKG'84/4 | reverse complement strand
CCACGGGGGCGTCCCGGCCACCGCCGCCGCCGCGCCCACACCACCGCGGCGGGACTGGCTGTCCATCGCGGCGGTGTGCGTCGCCTTCATGGCATTCGGGACGGCGGTGCTCGCCGTCTACGGCCTGCGGGGCGGCGGCTCGGCGCAGACTCTGCCCGACGCGGGTCGCACGCCGGCCGCGGCCGAGGAGGCCGTGGCGGTCCACGGGTCGGCGCGATCCGACCTGACGACGCTGGCCGATTCCCGGGCGAGCCTCGTGCAGGCCGACGTGATGCGCCACGCCTCGGAGCTCCTGCGCGGCCGGGTGGAGGGCTCCCAGACGCTTGCGCTGCAGCTCATCGACCCGTGGACGCGGTCAGCGGCCGCCCAGCCGACCTCCGCGGTCTCCGCCATGTCGCAGGGGACACAGGCGGCGCAGGGGACCCAGGCGGCGCAGGGGACACAGGCGGCGCAGGGGGGCGCCAGGTCGCTGCAGGCGGCCATGGCCGCCGCCGCCGCGGGCCGGCTGCGCGCGCTGCTGGACACACCGCAGCTACGCATCTGCTACCAGAGCGTGCTCGCGATGACCGGCGGGAGGATTCTCGCCATCGACCGGGCCCGTTTCGACGAGGAGCCCGCCATCCTGATCGTGTTGTCCGTCCCGATGCGGCCGTCGGCCGCGCGTCTCGTCGTCGTCGACGCCCAGTGCGGCATGACCAGCGCGTCCGCGACGCCGCTCTACAGCGCCACCGCCGTCCGCGGGTAGCGTGACCACGATCACGGCTGCCGGCTGGATCCACGGCACTGCCGGGCACAGGATGGAATCAGACACGGCCGAAGTCCGTTGTCGCTGTCGGACACGGTTTTCGGCCCATCCGGCGAGACCAGATCCCGAGGTACGACCGAGGCCGGCAGGCCGCCATGCGGCCCGCCGGCCGTCGGCGGACCGCGTGGCGTGAGAGGAGCGGGTGTGACAGCCCAGCAGCAGGTCCAAGAAGTCACCGGACATGGCGGCCAGCCGTCCGGCGACGACGTGCGCGACGTCATCATCGTCGGGTCGGGGCCGGCAGGGTACACGGCCGCGATCTACACGGCCCGCGCGAACCTGCGCCCCCTCGTCTTCGAGGGCGCGGTCGCCGCGGGTGGCGCGTTGATGAACACCACCGAGGTCGAGAACTTCCCCGGGTTCCCCGTGGGCATCCAGGGCCCGGAGCTGATGGAGAGCCTGCGCAAGCAGGCCGAGCGGTTCGGCGCCGAGCTGGTGCCCGACGACGTGACCGAGGTCGACCTGACCGCCACGCCGAAGATCGTCAAGGTCGAGGACCAGACGTTTCTCGCGCGCACGGTCATCATCGCCACCGGTTCGGCCTACCGCAAGCTCGGCGTCGAGCACGAGGACCGGCTGCTCGGGCGCGGGGTGTCGGCCTGCGCGACCTGTGACGGCTTCTTCTTCCGGGACCAGGACATCGCGGTGGTCGGCGGCGGCGACTCCGCGATCGAGGAGGCGACCTTCCTCACCCGCTTCGCCCGGTCCGTCACCGTGATCCACCGTCGCGACAAGCTCCGCGCCAGCGCGATCATGCAGGAACGGGCGTTCGCCAACGAGAAGATCAAGTTCCGGTGGAACGCCGAGACGGTCGAGCTGCTCGGCGAGGACAAGCTCGCCGGTGTCCGGGTGCGGGACCTGGTCACCGGGGAGACCGAGGACCTTGCGGTCACCGGCCTGTTCGTCGCCATCGGCCACCTGCCGCGCACGGAACTGGTGCGCGGCCAGCTCGACCTCGACGGAGACGGCTACGTCCAGGTCGCGCATCCCACGACCCGGACGAACATCGACGGCGTGTTCGCCTGCGGCGACGTCGTCGACCACACCTACCGACAGGCCATCACCGCGGCCGGCACCGGATGTTCCGCGGCGCTGGACGCGGAGCGCTTCGTCGCGGCCCTCGAGAGCGCCGGCGAGGCGGCGATCGAGGCGCCCCGGGCGCCGCAGCCGCAGTCCGCCTGATCGACCTTCACCCCACCACCACATCCAGCAGGGAGAGCAAGCCATGGCAGGCAGTACTGCACCGGTCACCGATGGCAATTTCACGGCCGAGGTCCTCCAGAGCGAGGTCCCGGTTCTGGTGGACTTCTGGGCCGAGTGGTGCGGCCCGTGCAAGATGGTGGCGCCGGTCCTTGAGGAGATCGCCGCGGCCCACGGTGACAAACTGCGCGTCGTGAAGCTGAACATCGACGAGAACCCGGAGACGGCCCGCGCCTACGGGATCATGTCGATCCCCACCATGGCGGTCTTCGTCAAGGGTGAGATCGACAAGAGCATCGTCGGCGCGAAGCCGAAGGCAGCGCTTCTGCGCGACCTGCAGCAGTACATCTGAACCAGAGTCCGGTCGGATCCCGGGGGGCGCGCGTCCCCCGGGATCCGACCGTCTCCCACGGCCCGCCGCGTCCAGCCGGCGGGCCGTCGGCGTTTCACGGGCCGGTGCCGGCCCGGTCGGTCGACGTCCGCCGTCGGCCTTCTGACGCCCGTTCCCCCGCGACCTCCACGCGACGGCGGGACGAGCCGGCCGTGAACGGTCAATGCGGCAGGTTCCCGTTCCTGACCGGTCGGGACCACCTGGGCATGGCCTAGGCTTGAGATCCAGCAATCGTCAGTCGGTGGCAGTCCGTCGATGCGGCGGACCCGTCTCCGGTTCACCGGAGAACACCCTGGGGTGGCCAAGCTGAAAGGTTCATCTTCGTGAAGCTGCTGCGGCTGGGAGACCACGGTTCCAAAGTCGCCGACGTCCGGGCGGCCCTGACCTATCTCGGTTTTCTCCCAGCTACCCCCCGGCAAGGCCGAGAACAGGATGAGTCCGCCGCAGCCGGTGAACTCGCCCCTGCGGTGCCTGCCGTCGGCGAGGAGACCGCGAGCGGCGTGTCCGGTGGTGAATCGCCCGCGGCCGAGCCGCCGGCCGCGGGCGCGGCTTCGCCCGACCGTTTCGATCGCGACCTCGACAACGCGCTGCGGGCGTTCCAGCAAAGTCGTGGCCTTTCGGTCGACGGCATTCTGGGCCCCGACACCGCGCGCGCGCTCGAGGAGGCCCGCCACAATCTCGGCGATCGACTCCTGTACCTGAGCGCCGCACATCCCTTCGTCGGCGACGATGTCGCGGCCCTGCAAGAGCGCCTGTCCAACATGGGCTTCGATGTGGGCCGCACCGACGGCATCTTCGGCCCGCGCACGGAGAGCGCTGTGCGGGACTTTCAACGCAATCGCGGCCTGGAGACGGACGGCCGCTGTGGTCCGGTGACGCTGCGCGAGCTGGCGCGGCTGCGCCGCACGGTCACCGGGGGTCGGCCCGACGTCCTGCGGGAATCGGTCCGCATGCTGGCCCGCGGCACGTCCCTGCTAGGAGTGATCGTCGCGCTCGACCCGGGCCACGGCGGAGACGACCTCGGCATCGTCAGCAACGGCCTGTGCGAGCGGGACCTGATGGCCGATCTCGCCGCCCGGCTGTCCACCCGGCTCCTCGACTCCGGCCTGGAGACGCACCTCATTCACGGTCCGGACGAGTCCCCCTCGGAGACCGAGCGTGCGGCCCGCGCCAACGCCCTGGAAGCGGACCTGCTGATCTCGCTGCACGCGGACGGCAGTCTGTCCGCCAGCGCGCAGGGCGTGTCCGCCTACTACTACGGCAACGCCCGCGGGACGTCGGCGATGGGCGAACGCTTCGCCCAGCTCGTCCAGCGCGAGATCGTCTCCCGGACGACCCTGCAGGACTGCCGCACCCATCCGAAGGTCTGGGATCTGCTGCGCCGCACCCGGATGCCGACCGTGCGGCTGGATCTCGGCTATCTCACGAACGAGCACGACGCGCAGGCGCTGGGCTCGGTGGAGTTCCGAGCCGCGGTGGCCGAGGCAGTCCTAGCGGCGACCCAGCGACTGTTCCTCCCGCCCGAGATGGACGCTCCGACCGGTCAGCTCCACGTTCCCCGACTCGCGGGACGCGCCTGACCCGTCCAGGTGGCGGCGGGAGAGAGGTTTCACGTGAAACGGGCATCAACGTCGACCCTCGACCGGGACCTTCCCGCCTAGGCTGAAGCCGAATGACGCTGCCCCTCCCGATCTGTCCGGGCAGCGGCCCGGTGGTCGATCGCTGGAGTGCCCGTTAGATGAGCCGTCGCATCGCGAACATCACCCTGGACAACATCGACGACTTGCCCCTGCCCTGCCGTCGGTGCGTGTTCTGGGAACTCGACCCGGTAGCGCGCAGTCGCGCGGAGGAGACCGGAGCCACCGATCTGGAGAAGGAGGCCTGGGTCTCCTCGGCGCTGCTCGAATGGGGAAGCTGCGGAAAGATCCTCTACATCGACGAGGTGCCGGCCGGCTTCGTCATGTTCGCACCGCCCGCCTACGTGCCTCGCTCGGCGGCCTTCCCCACCAGTCCCGTCTCGGCGGACGCGGTCCTGCTGATGACGGCGCTGATCGTCGACGAGTTCAAGGGCCAGGGGCTCGGGCGCATCCTCACCCAGGCGGTGACGAAGGAGATTCTGCGCCGCGGCTTCCGCGCCGTGGAGGCCTTCGGTGATCTGCAGGATTCCGGCACTCGCTGCGTGGTGCCGGCCGAGTACCTGCTCGCGGTCGGTTTCAAGACGGTGCGGCCGCACCACCGCTGGCCCAGGTTGCGGCTCGAGGTGAAGAACGCGGTGAGCTGGCGCGAGGACGTCGAGGTCGCGTTGGAACGGCTGCTCGGCTCGATGACGCCCGAGGGGGTGCTCCGCAAGGTCGGTCAGGCCGGCAATCCGGCCTGACCACGCACGGCCGTGCTGACGAGCGGTCGTGCTGGCGAGCGGTCGTGCTGGCGAGCGGTCGTGCTGGCGCACGCACGAAGGCCGGCCAGTCGTCACCCGGCCGCCGCGGCCCTCCGCGAGGATGTCGGCGCCGAGGCGATCGCGCCGTTTCGGCCTCGGCTGCCTGGTCCCGCACGCTCCACGGCGGGCGGGACACCTCGCGGGCCGGTCAGCCCCCCGGGTTCGTCTGTTCCTGGCCGCCACCGGGGGACATGGCCGAGACGATGCGCTCCAGGTCCTCGATCGACGCGAACTCGACGGTGATCTTTCCCTTGTTCAGGCCCATATCGACCTTCACCCGGGTCTCGAAACGGTCCGACAGCTCGTCGGCGAAACGAGCGAGAACCGGCGAGGCGGCCCGCGGTCCACGTGGCGCCCGCTTGCGGGGCACCTCCTCGTCGAGCGCGACGATCTCCTCGACGGCACGCACCGACAGCCCTTCCGCGACGATGCGGGTGGCGAGGCGATCCTGGGCCTCGGGATCCCGCAGCGACAGCAGCGCACGGGCATGCCCCGCGGACAGCACGCCCGCCGCGACCCGACGCTGCACGGCAGGGGACAGCCCGAGCAGCCGGATCGTGTTCGTGACATGCGAGCGGGACCGGCCGAGGCGGCCCGCGAGTTCCTCGTGGGTCGCGCCGAAGTCCTGCAGGAGCTGCTCGTACGCCGCCGCCTCTTCCAACGGGTTGAGCTGCTGGCGGTGCAGGTTCTCCAGCAGGGCGTCGCGCAGCATCGCGTCGTCGGCCGTCTCCCGGACGATCGCGGGGATCACGGTCAGGCCGGCGACCTGTGATGCCCGCCAGCGCCGCTCGCCCATGACGAGCTCGTACCGGTCCTGCCCCACCGGGCGCACGACGATGGGTTGCAGCAGGCCGACCTCGCGCAGGCTCGCGGCCAGCTCCTCCAGGGCGTCCTCGTCGAAGTGCGTCCTGGGCTGGCGCGGGTTGGGGACGATGTTCTCGACCGGAATCTCGCGGAAGTACGCCCCGAGCAGAGCCGTCGGGCCGGTGCCCGGCTGCTCGCCGACCTTCAGGCCGCGGCTGCCGCTGCCGTGTTCCGCGTAGTCGCCGTCGTTGTAGTTCCCGTCGCGGTAGTTCCCGTGTTCGGTGCGGCCGAGCGCGCTGGGACGAGCCGTCTCCCGCTCCTCGCCGGGCGGCGGCGCGACCGGGATCAACGCGCCGAGCCCGCGCCCCAGCCCGCTGCGCCGAGCACTCACCGCGATGCTCCGTTCGGCTCCCAGCCGCGCTCGGCGAGCTCCCGCGCCGCCGCGAGGTAGGACAGCGACCCACGCGAGGTCGGGTCGTAGGTCAGGGCCGACTGCCCGTAGCTCGGCGCCTCCGCCAGCCGGACGTTGCGGGGGATCGTGGTGCTCAGCACCCGCTCACCGAAGTGCTCCTTGACCTCCTGCACCACCTGATCAGCCAACCTCGTCCGCGAGTCGTACATGGTCAGCAGAATCGTCGACAGGCGCAGTTCCTGGTTCAGGTGGGCCTGCACCAGTTCCACGTTTCGCAGCAGCATCCCCACGCCCTCCAGCGCGTAGTACTCGCACTGGATGGGGATGAGCAGCTCCCGCGCCGCGACCAGTGCGTTGACCGTCAACAGCCCCAGCGACGGTGGGCAGTCGATGAAGACGTAGTCGACCTCCTGCTTCATGCCGGCGATCGCGCGCCGCAACCGGTTCTCCCGGGCGACGAGCGAGACCAGCTCGATCTCCGCGCCGGCGAGGTCGATCGTCGCGGGGGCGCAGAACAGCGACGGCGCCTCGCCCGACTCGACGATGACCTCATCGAGCGGACGGTCACCCAGCAGTACCTCGTAGATCGAGGGGATCCCGCTGTGATGGTCGACCCCGAGTGCCGTCGAGGCGTTTCCCTGCGGGTCGAGGTCGATCACCAGGACCCGCACCCCGTGCGAGGCGAGGGCCGCGGCGAGGTTGACCGTGGTCGTCGTCTTCCCGACGCCACCCTTCTGATTGGCGACGGAGATGATGCGTCGCCGAGTGGGACGGGGGAATGGTTGTCGTCGTTCTGCCGCCAAGGCTTCCACTGCCGCTGCTGCCGCCGCTCCGATCGGGGTCGACCGGTCAAGTGGATCCAGGGCGGGGATCGTGGACTCGTGGCCCCGAGCGCCCCCACCGGCGGATCCATCCCGACCCGTCAACGCTGTTTCACGTGGAACGAGACTGTCCACGCGTCGGTTGGTCACGGCCGATCTCTCGTGATCGCCGTGAGTCCCACGCCGTTCGTCCGGCCTGCCTGTCATCGTGCCGCTCACTGTCGCCGCGCCCTTTCCCCTTCTCGGCCCGGGGAGGCTGGGAGGAACGCACAGCGCGAAGGACACGGGTGGGTTCCGCCACCCGACCCTCTCCGCACACCACGACGTCCACCGGATGCCAACCCTGGGTTCCGAGACTGCCGCGCGCGTCCTGCAACTCCTCCAGGATCCGCGAACCGCGCATCGCCAGCATGACACCACCCGGTCGCAACATCGGAAGGAGGATTGCGCCCAACCGCTCAAGCGGGGCGACCGCACGTGCCACGGCTACCCCGAATCTACGACTGTCCGGGCCGATTCCGGCATCCGGCGCGCGGCCACGCCGAACGGAAACCCGGTCCGTCAGCCGCAGTTCGTCGACGACCTCCTGGAGGAAGCGGCACCGTCGCTCCATGGGTTCAAGCAGTTCCACCCGCACGTCCGAGCGGGCCAGCGCGAGCGGAATTCCAGGCAGTCCGGCGCCGCTGCCCACGTCAACGGCGTCGACATCCGCCGGGACGGCCTCGGCGAGCACCGCGCAGTTGAGCACGTGACGCTCCCAGAGCCGCTCGGTCTCGCGCGGGCCGATCAGCCCGCGCTCGACCCCGGCGGTCGCCAACAGTTCGGTGAAACGGATGGCATCGGCGAGCCGCGGACCGAACAGCTCCGCGGCCACTGGCGGGGCGGGCGGGACCTCCCCCGCTCGGGGGGCCTGGTCTTCGTCGGTCATCGCACACCTGCCCGGGTGGGTCCGGACGGGCCGCGTGCCGCACCGAACCACGCCGAACCACGTGGATGGCCTCCGGTCAGCGACGGGGCGGCCGGGCGAGGCGGATGACCGGCGGCCGCGACGGCGCCGGCGGGGACGGATGGGGCTCGAAGAGAACAGCGCACCCGCCCAGCATCCTCGCCGCGCCGCAGGCGCTGCCCGGACCCGTCCCTGACGGCCGTGCACGGCGTACGACTCGGCCCCGCCAGCGGGATTCCCCTGCCGTTCGCCTCGTCCGCCCGCCGCCGTGGCGATCCCACGCCGGCGCGGCGGCGCCGGGGATCAGCGGAGCGCGTCGGCCGATCCGGCGGGCCGCGGCGACGGTGCCGGGCAGTGGTCGTAGACGGTGAGTGTGCCGGTCAGCGGGAACGACCAGGCACGGGCGGCGCACCAGCCGGCTCGCGGCAGCGCGGCGAGCTGCCCGGCCAGGCCGGCCCGCTCGATGTCGAAGACGAACACCACCAGCCGCCGTGGTGGGTGGGCTCTGGCCGCCAGTCCCGCGACGAGCGGCGGGGCGTCACCGCCGAAGAAGACGGTGTCGCCGCGAGCCACCCGCGGTGGCGTGCCGGCATCACCGGAGCCGCGCCGAGCGAGCTCGGTCGCGCGATCGGGTCCGGTCGTGGCGGGCGGCGTCCGCACCGGCGTGGGCTGCGGGAGCACGGCGCCGAGCCGCTGGTTGGCCGGGACCGGTGTGCCCGCGGTGGCGGCGGCGGGATGATCGACGACCCCCGCCGGAACGGCTGCCTGTGGATCAGCCGACGCCTCGGCGTCCGGCGTCCCGGCGGGGTCGCCGGACGGCAGAGCCGACGGATCACGGGGCCGGTCGTCGCTGGCCTCCATCGCGTACAGCCAGCCCGGCCGGGCGAGACGGCCGCCGACCGCGACGACATCACCGGGCCGGGCTACCTGCCGGGCCGCGACGGCGGCGTCGACCATCCGGTCGAGGCCGCGCAGCCGGTCCCGGTGATCCCACAGCGCGGTGCCGTCCGACAACGACGCGGCGACGGTAAGCGCCCCGCACGTGGACCACGCAAGGAGCCCGGCGACCGGCAGGAGGACGACGGCCCGTGCCCGGAGACCCCGCGACCCACCTTCGGGCGCGGGCGGGGGAGACACCACCGCGTCACGAGTCGTCTCCGCACCATCACCTGCAGCAACATCACTGCCGGATATATCGGATAGTGACCAAGTGTCCACGTGTCCAGGTGGGGTCTGAGTAAGGGTCACGGCCTTCGGGTCGCCAGCGGCCAGCTCAGGGCCGGGAAGGGCCCATTGGGCGCCGGCCGCGACGGCCAGCCGACGGATCACCCGCTCGGCGCCCACTGCCACCACAATGACGATCATCGGGACGACGAACAGGTTGGTCCGGGTCGGACCGAACGGCCAGTACCGTGCGGCGCTCGCGGCGAGCATCATCAGCTCGGCCCCACCGAGCGCGGCGAGCAGCAGCCGGCCGTCCGGGCGCCGGGCGAGCACCACGATCCCGACCAGCCCGGCCCCCGCGACCGCAACCGCGACGAACAGCGCGGGTACCGAACCGAACGGACCGCCGTGCACCGCACCGTGCAGCAGGCTCGGATCGAAGCGGTCGATGCCGGGGACCGATCCGGTCACCGTCTCCCGGACCTGATCGGCGACGAAGCGCAGCGCCGACCACGGGCCCCGGCCGGCGAGGAACTGACGGTCCCAGTAGTCGCCGTTGCGCTGGCTGGACTGGTGTGCGATGAAAGCGACGGTGTCCGCGGCGGTCAGGATGAGCGCCGGCAGGCACTCGACGAGCCGCCACCGCCGGGCCGGCCCACGCCACAGCTCCACCGCCACCAGTGGGACGACCATGAAGATGCCGGGAACGGCGAGCAGCGCCAGCAGCCCGGCCAAGGTGCGGCGGACGAGGCGCCCGCGGTCCAGGCGCGGATGGTCCGGGCGTGAGCGGCCCAGGCGTGAGCGGCCCAGACCGTCGTGCGCGGCGGTCGGGCCGTCGGCGGCCCCCGTGGCCGTGTCGGCGGGCCCGGCCATCCACAACAGCAGGATCGCGACTGCCGCCGCCGTCTCCATCGCATACGGCTTGAGCTGGGTGGTCAGGTCCAGCAGCGTCGAGTTCAGGCACAGCCAGAGGACCGCGATGACAGCAGCCGCCGTGCCGGCGAACCGACGGGCGAGCAGCACCATGGCCGCGCCGAGCAGCGGCAGGGCAACGAACCCCGGCAGGCGCAGCGACCAACTGTGCCAGCCGAACACCTCACCGCACAGCCGGGTGAGCCCCAGCCAGCCGAAGGCCGACGGGGTGTTGGCAACCGTGAGTTCCGACCACATTGACCGCGCTGGCTCGCTGACGAAGTGTGCCCGCCAGATCTCGTCATACCAGAACGGCCTGGTCAGGTAGACGTGCAGAACGCCCAGCAGACCGGCGAGCAGCAGTGCTACGACGAGCGCGGCGACCGCTGCCGAACGCGATCGCGGGCCAGGCGCAGGCGGCAACGGACCCTCCCGATCGCCCTGGCGCGCACGGCCACGCCCCGCCCGGAAACGAATCTAGCGCCCGGCGTCCGGCCGCCGCCTGCCGGGAGGCCGGCAGGCCAGGCG
>NZ_JALKFU020000145.1 GCF_023242965.2 Frankia sp. AgKG'84/4 | reverse complement strand
GCTCTACCGGGGCGGCGGGGACCGCCGGCGTGCGGTCCCCCCTACGCTTGCCCGCGGGAGCCGTCGGGGCCTGCGCCGGGGCGCCGGTGACATCGAGGGCGACGGTGCGCCAGCCCTCCAGGACGTCCTCGACCAGGAACCCGGCGCCGGCCAGGGCCTCGCGGTAGCGGACCAGTTCCCGGTAGGACAGGGTCGGGTCCGCGGCGGACACGTCCAGCCGGCCCGCGTCGGCGTCCGCCGCGGGCATGCCGGCGGCGGCGGTCACGACAGCCGCCGACACCCGGTAGGTGGTCCCGGTCGACGCCACGTGCTCTGTCAGCGTCCACGAGCGGCTGACCACTTCGCTGGCGCCCGGCGCCGTCCCGGCGTCCACGGCCTCGGTCGCTCCGACACCGCCTGCTCCGACACCGCCTGCCACGACATCGGCTGCCACGACACCGCCTGCCACGACACCGCCTGCCACGACACCGCCTGCCACGACATCGGCTGCCTCTACATCGGGCTGCACGGCTCCGGCCGCGACGGCCTCGGTCGGGGCCGTCGCGGTCTGCGCGGCCAGCAACGTGGCGATCCTCGCCCCCACCGCCACGGGTGCCGGGTGGTCGCTCTTACCCCATCGCACGGGCGCTCGTCCTCTCCATCACATACTTCTGGCATTGCGGCACGACTGGCACCGGTGCGCCCCCGTCCACCACCCGCGCCGGCCCGCAGGTCCACAGGTCCGCGGCGGCAGGTGAGGACCGCATTGTGGCGGACCGACCTGATGCGTTCCGCATCGGGGTGCGATGCGACACACTGGCGACATAACGCCGCAAACTCCGACGAGCCAGGACATGATTGGGTGCACGCGAGAAGTGCGTCCGAGCGGTGCGGCCGCGGCGACGGCGCGGGTCAACGCGTGCGCGGTGCGTGTCACCCGGCCACGGGCCCCGCCGACCTCGTCGGCGGAGGTCTGCCGCGAGGGCGCGACCACTATCGGGGAGCTACAGATAGCAGTTGCAGGACCACCTCCATTGCCTTTCCGATGGCGGCGGTGGGAGCCGTGTACGGACGCCCGTTCCGGGGGCACCCGGGGCCACTCAGCCGGCGCGCCGGCACGCACCAGCGTGGCAGCCGGCTGTGTCCACCCGGTCAAGACAACCTGAGCGGTGCACGACGAGCGTTATAGTCTGCTTGCCGCACGTGACAATCAGCGACGGTCTTCTTACGACAGTGAGGTCGGGCGGAGTCAACGGTGTCAGACGAACTGGCGGACGGTTCCGGCGGCGGTGACGCGGCTACCGCCGCGACGCCCACCGGAATCATCAGGGTGTTCCTTCTCGACGACCATGAGGTAGTACGTCGCGGGCTGCGGGATCTCCTGACCGAGGAGCCCGATGTGGAAGTCGTCGGCGAGGCGGGCCGGGCCGACGAGGCCATGGACCGGATCATCGCGCTACGGCCGAATGTCGCGGTTCTCGACGCGCGGCTGGAGAACGGCAGCGGCATCGAGGTGTGCCGCCAGGTGCGCTCGGTGGATCCCACCATTGCCTGTCTCATCCTCACCTCCTTCGATGACGAGGAGGCGTTGTTCACGGCCATCATGGCGGGCGCCGCCGGCTACGTCCTCAAGCAGATCCGCGGCAACGCGCTGGTGGATGCCGTGCGCCAGGTCGCGGCGGGCAAGTCCCTGCTGGACCCGGCGGTGACCCCGCGGGTGCTGGTGCGCCTGCGGGAGGGCCCGGCGGAGGACGAGCGGCTCGCCGGCCTCACCGACCAGGAGCGCCGCATCCTGCGGCTGATCGCCGAGGGGCTCACGAACCGGCAGATCGCGAACCGGATGTTCCTCGCCGAGAAGACGGTGAAGAACTATGTCTCCAGCATGCTCGCGAAACTCGGCCTGGAAAGCCGCACGCAGGCCGCCGTCTTCGCCACCCGGCTGAATTCCTGACCACCCCGCGACTATCCGCCCGCGGGTCTCACCCCGCCGGCGGATAGTCGGCCGGCGACAGGACGCGCAGCGCCTCGGGCGGGGTGATCAGCGGGACCTGCCAGGTCACGGTCGTGCCGATGCCGTTCTCGCCCGGCCCGAACCCCATCCGCCCGCCGAGGTCCACCGCGCGGCGGCGCAGGTTCGTCAGCCCGCTGCTGCGCGACGCGCCACCCGGCCCGCAGCCGTCGTCGCGGACCTCGACAAGCACGTCCACGCCGGTGACGCGAAGCAGCACGTCGATGCGCGTCGCCCGGGCGTGCCGGGCGATGTTCGACAGCGCCTCGCGCAGGGCGGCGAGCATGTGCGGGCGGATCGCGGCGGGGACCCGGCGCTCGATCGGCCCGTCGACCCGGATCTGCGGGCTGATGCCCAGGGCGCGTTCCGTCTGCGCGGCGATGGCGCGGATCTCGGCCGCGAGGTCCGCGCCGTCCGCGTCCACCGAGGTCAGCGAGAAGATCGTCTGACGGATGTCGGCGATCGTCTGGTCGAGTTCGTCCGCGGCGACGTGCAGCCGCGCCGTGGCCGGGCCGCCGACCGACCGGGCCAGGCTCTGCAACTGCAGGCCCGTCGCGAACAGCCGCTGGATCACCACGTCGTGCAGGTCCCGGGCGATCCGGTCCCGCTCCTCGAACACCGCCAGGCGTTCGCGGTCGCGATGGATCCGGGCGAGTTCCAGCGACAGGGCCGCCTGGCCGGCGAACGCCGCCGCCATCTCCAGGTCCGGGCCTTTGAACGCCTCCGACGAGCCTTCGGCACCGAGGATGAGGATGCCCAGGGCCCGCCCGCCGGCCATCAGCGGCACCACCATCGCGAGCTCGACCGGCGGATCGGCCCCGTCCGCGCCGAACAGCGGGCCGCCGGGCGGATCCGCGCCGACCAGCAGGGCCCGCCCGGTGCGCATCGCCTCCAGCAGTCGTTCGTCGCGGCGCAGCGTCCGCCCGCGCAGCGACTCCTCCCCCGCGCCGTCGATCACGCCGACCAGGAGAGCGTCGCCGTCGCTGTCGGGCACGAGGATCGCGGCCAGCAGGGCGGCGGTGACCTGCCGGGCCCGGCGCGCCACCAGGGCGAGGGCCTCCTGGGGATCGGCCACCGACAGCAGTGCCGTGGTGATCTCGGCGCTGGCGTGCAGCCAGGCCTGGCGGCGCCGGGCCGCCTCGTAGAGCCGGGCGTTCTCGATGGCGAAGCCCACCGCGGCGGCCAGCGCGCACGCCAGGTTCTCGTCCTCGCGGGTGAACTCCCCGCCGCCGCGTTTCGCGCCGAGGAACAGCGACCCGAACGACTCACCCCGCACCATGATCGACACGTTGAGGAACGTGTCGAACCGGGGATGGCGGGCGGGGAAACCTACGGCGGCGGGATGGGCCGCCACCTCGGCCACCCGCAGCGGCCTCGGGTCGCGCAGGCCGTGCCCGATCAACCCGCGGCCCTGCGGCAGCCGGCCGATGAGCGCCGCCACGTCGTCGGGGAAGCCGACGTGGAACAGCTCGGTGATCTCCCCGTCCTCGCCGAGGACGCCGAGGGCGCCGTAGGCCGCATCCACGAGGTTGCTCGCAGCCTCGGCGATGCGGCGCAGGGTGACCGGCAGGCTGAGTTCCTGGGCGACGCCGACGACCGCGTCGAGCAGGCCCTGCATCCGCGACTGCATCGCGGCCACCTCGTCGACCTGCGCCGACAGGCGGACGCGCAGATCCGCGAGGGCGTCGGCGTCGACCTCGGTCATGGTTCGTGCCTCCCGCCCGCGCCGCCCGGCCGCCGATCCGGGCCCCCGGGACAGCGTCCAGCCAACGACGTGATCTTCCTGCCTCGCAGGATATCCACCCCAATTGTCCGACGGAACACCCCTCCCGACCCACGGCTCGCACCGGCCGGCCGCGGCGTCCGCGCCGTGTTCGCCCCGCCTGGGCCGGGCGACGTCGTAGGATGCTGGTCATGGCAGTACCGCGCCTCCTCCTGCACAGCGACCGCGTGACGGACCTGAGTCTGGCCGTCAGCGCGGCCTGTACCGGTCGACTCTGAGGCGCCGCAGCCCCGAGGGCCGCCCGGACGCGCGCCGCGGCCCCGCCGTCGCTCGCTGATGTGGGTACCGCCCTGGCAGATGTCACGCAGTCGGCCGCTGACGCGCGGACGTGGCGGGCCAACGCCGGTTACCGGACGCGAGGCTCCCTGATCCGCGCCTGAGCCGACGCCGACGGCGCGTCTGCGCCTCCGAACGGCGTCGAGACCCGCCAGTCGACGCGGTATCGCCCTCTCGGGGCCGTCGCGGCCGCCTGATCGGCGCGTCACCGTCCGTCCGCGTGGCCTGCGGCTCGCGCGACTGTCCCGGCCCGGGCGACTGGCCCCGCACGGCCCGGCCGGACGCGACCGTCCGCCACCACAGCGACGCCCTCGCGGCACAGCCCGCACGACACCGCGACCACCTCGAGCTGGTACAGGCCCGCGGGGTCGGGCACCGCGGCGGTCGGTCGGACACCGCGGCGGTCGGTCGGACACCGCGGCGGTCGGTCGGACACCGCGGCGGCGACCCGGACTCGCGCGCACGCCCCGGCGCCGTCCGTCTCGAGCACGGGTGCCGGATCTCGCCCTCCTACCAGGACCTGACCCGCCTGGTTCCGGCCACGCCCGCGGCGCCAGCCGCGCCCGGCCGAACCGACCTCTCCGATCAGAACCGGCTCAGATCCGCCCGGCCACGACCGGGCGCTCGTCCATCTGGGAGTTTTCGTGCCTCTTCTGCACCCGTCGCTGCTGTCCGGGCCGGCCCGCCGGCCCGAGCCGTTCCTCTCGGCGCGAAGCCTCAGCGACGAGCCGGGGCGGATCGAGCTGCCCGAACTTCGGCGCTTGACCGCCGGCCTCGCGGCGCGCACCGACGTGTGGCGACCGGTGATCCGCCACACCGCCGAACGGCGCTGGTACACCCGGCTGCTGCTCTCGGCGACGGTCGAGGTCTGGCTGATCGGTTGGTACCCGGGCCAGCAGACGGAGGTCCACGACCACGGCGGCGCCCTCGGGGCCCTCACGGTCGTGCAGGGGCGCGTGGAGGAGGACCGGTTCGACCGGGAGTGGGCCCTCACCGGGAGTCGCGAGCACGTGACCGGTTCGTCGGCCGGCTTCGGCGCCGCACACGTGCACCGCGTCGCCAATCGGGGCTCCGTGGCCGCGACGACGATCCACGCCTACTCCCCGCCGGAGCTGCCCATGCGCTACGGCCCGGAACTCGCCGCCGACGGCACCCAGCCCGCCGTGCAGGTAGCCCTCCAGCCAGCACTCACGGCAGCGGTCGCGGCCCGGCCGCCCGTGGGCGCGGGCAGCGCCCGATGACCGCCCAGGGCGCCGGCCACGGAAGCGGTACCGGTCAGAGCCGGATCGACGTGCTCCTCGCGGCGGCGCGGTCCCGGCTGCGACGTCTGGAGCCCGCCGCGGCGGCGCGGGCGCTGTCCGAGGGCGACGGCAGCGTCCTGGTCGACATCCGCCCCGCGGCCCAGCGCGCCGCGGAGGGCGAGATCCCGGCGGCGCTGATCGTCGAGCGCAACGTCCTGGAGTGGCGTTTCGATCCGACCTGCGACGCCCGGCTACCGATCGCGACCGGCGACGATCTCCAGGTGATCGTCATCTGCTCCGAGGGCTACACGTCCAGCCTCGCGGCCGACGCGCTGCGCCAGCTCGGGCTCCACCGCGCGACCGACGTCATCGGCGGCTACCACGCCTGGTCCGCAGCCGGCCTTCCTACCCGGCATGGCAAGTAACACAGTCACCATCCGCGGGCGCACCGATGCCCGGCCCCTTCTCGCGGCAGGGCGACGTTTGCCTTATGGCACCGCCCCCGCGGGCACGGTGGCCCGATCCCGCTACCCCGAACGGGGCCGCAGCCGCTTGCCACAAGCCCCCACGATAGATGTGGTTCTCGCCACATTTTCCGCCTGAAGCTCTCTCTCGGGGGCCATCCGAAGGGGTCACCCGGGCCCGCGCCCGCCCGCCGACCGCCTCGGCACACCCGCCCACCACCCCGCCCGCGGCGCGCGGCCGGCAATTCCCGCAGCCCGTGTCGGGCACCCGACAGTGATCTTCGTATGACACGTTTGCGCTGTCCAACAACACTTCCGCGTCAGCGCGATCGACTCCCGATCGCGAGCCCGAAGATCATTTGACGGTCGGGCCGCCCGCATACCGCCGCCGCCGGACGGGCGCCGCCGATGCCTCGGACGCCCCCGCGACCCGCTCCGGCGGGGTCCGGACGTCCGCGTTCCGGAACCCTTGCTATCCGGTTGAGAGACGTCTACGTTCCTCGGTTAACGAGGCGAGACGGGATCGTTTCCAGGCGGGGCCACGACCGGCAGCCAGGTAAAGGGCACCGTCTTTGGACGCCATCCCGGAGCACACGGGGGCTTCTCACCTCCCACCAAGGTTGACCTGCCTGTCTGGGGTGTCGCGTGCCCGGATGTGGCGGTCTGCAAGAGCAACGTGTCCGCCTTTGCAACGTCAGCAGGAGACGGTATGCCCAGTCAGCTCAGTGCGCTATCCGCCGGAAGTGTTGCCGGACCCAGCTCCCGCCTCGCCGCGTGCCTGTTCACCTGCGGCGGCGCACGATGAGCGCCGGCGTTCCCGTCCTGCCCGGTCGCGATCTGCCGCCGCAGCCGTTCGGCGCCGGCTGGCCTGCGTACTGGCGTCAGGACGCCGCCTGCCGCGACGGCGACCCGGATGCCTTCTTCCCCCCGGACGGCCGTAACACCAAGGCCCGCGCCGCGGCCGAGCTGCGGGCGCGCAAGATCTGCTCCGGCTGCCCCGTCCGCCGGCCCTGCCTGGCCACCGCGATCTTCCGGCAGGAGGAGCACGGCGTGTGGGGCGGACTGACCTCGGACCAGCGGGCAGCGGTCGTCCCCCGCGGGCGCCTGGACGCCGACGACGCGCTGGCGTTCGCCGACCGCCTGCTCCTGTCGATCTCGGTCGCCAGCTGACCGCACCGATCCGCGGGCACCGCGCCTGAGTGCACCGCGACGGCCCGGTTCCGGGTCCCCACCAGGGGCCTCGGAACCGGGCCGTCGCTTTGTCGCGGCCCGCGGACGGAGATCCGCGGAACTGGCCTGCAGGTGGCGACGGACGTCCCATTGACGTGCGCGGCCCCCCATGGGCAGGCTGCCAGTGTCGACCCGACGGCGCGCGCGGGCGGCGAGTCGAGCGGAGGAGACGGCGTCAGATCGTGGGACACGTGGACACGGCAACCGTGGCTGGGCGATGACGTCGCCGCGCCGGCTCATGCTGCTGCGCCACGCGAAGTCCGACTGGGCCCAGGCGGGCACCCGGGACCAGGACCGGCCCCTGTCGGAGTCCGGCCGGCGCGCCTGTGAACTCGTCGCTCGTCATCTCGCCGAGCACGAGGCCGCCCCCGACCTGATCCTCTGCTCGTCCGCGCTGCGGACCCGCCAGACCGTGGCGGGTCTGGCCCACGCGCTACCGGCGAGCGTGCCGGTGCTCGTCGAGGACCGGCTCTACCTGGCGGAGCCGCGCGAACTGCTGGAACGGCTGCGGGAGATCGACGACGGGGTGCCCAGCGTGCTGCTCGTGGCGCACAACCCGGGCATCCACGCCCTCGCCGTGGGCCTGCTGCCGCCCGCGGACCAGGCCCGGATCCCGACCTTCCCGACCGCCGCACTGGCCGTCGAGGATCTCGCGGTGTCCCGCTGGGCCGAGCTCGACCAGCAGAGCACCCGGCTGGTCTCCTACGTCACTCCGCGCCAGCTGCGCGAGACGCCCCGGCCGAAGACCGCCCCGGACTGACGTTCCGGCGCGACCGGGCCCGCCGCGGCGCCGCGGACAGGCGCGATCCCGGCCCGCGTGAGGCGACCGGGACGACCCGCTGCCGCCTGGTCGCTCAGTACGCCTGGTCGCTCAGTACGCCTGGTCGCTCAGTACGCCTGGTCGCTCAGTACGCCTGGTCCATGATCCGCGACACCAGGCCGACGGCGGCGCCACCGACGATCAGCACGGCCGTCGCGATCCACAGCGGCATGGAGGCGAGTGGCAGCGCCACGGCTCCGACAACGAAGCCCACGATGATCATCAGCACGCACAGCCACGAACCCGTGTTCGCCTTGTGGTGCCCGGTCTCACTCGCCACGTCCACTCCCGTCCATCCCAGCGCCGACCGCCCACCGGGCGGTCCGGCCACACCCTTGTTCCGCTGCGAGACTACCCGCGAGCACCCCTGCGCGGCCCCGCGAGGTGACGTCCGCGACCGGGCCGACCGGCCCCTTCGCGGGGGGTGGCACGGCCCGCCGCCGACACCGCCGCGAGGCCACGGCGGTGGCTCAGACGAAGCCGGCGATGCGGCGCAGGTCGACGACCTGGTCGTCGAGCCAGCGCCGGACGTCGTGGGTGCGCACCTGCTCCGCTGCCGCAGCGAGGCGCCGGTGGCGTTCCTCCATCGGCATGGTCAGTGCCGTGTAGAGGGCGTCGGCCATCTGCTGCACGTCGAAGGGCTGCAGGGTGACGGCGAACTCGCCGAGCTCCTCGTGGGCGCCGGCCATCTCCGACAGGGCGAGCACCCCGCCGCGCCGGTTGACCACGGCGACCTCCTTGGCCACCAGGTTCATGCCGTCGGCGATCGCGTTGACGATCAGGACGTCGCAGATCGAGTACGCCGCGACGGCCAGCGGGAAGTCCTCGACCATCCGCAGGTCGATCGGCTGGCGGCCCTCCTTGGTGTGCCGGGCGTTGATCTCCGCGACGACCCCGCCGATGAGCGCGATGTAGTCGGCGTACTCCGGCACGTCCGTGCGGCTGGGCTGCAGCAGCGCGAGAAAGCTGACCTTGCCGACCAGCTCGGGATGCTGGTCGAGCAGGATGCCGAACGCGATGAACCCGCGCACCACGTTCTTGCTCGGATCGGTGCGGTCGACGCGCAGGATGAGCTGGCGCTCGTCGTCGAGGAACAGGTAGCGCAGCATCGCGACGTGCGCCGCGACCTCGTCGGAGGCCTGGGTGGCATCGAGCGCGGCGGGGTCGACCGAGATCGGGTAGTAACGGGCCCGGACCACCCGGTCCCCCACCGTCACGGTGAGGCGCTCCAGGTCGACCGGCAGGCCGAGCAGCTCGGCGGCGCACAGCACGAAGTTGCGGGCGTAGCGGCGGGTGTGGAAGCCGACGACGTCGCTGCCGAGCAGCCCGCGCAGCAGCCGCTGGCGGATGTCCTCGGGCAGGATGCGCCACTCGTCCGGGCCCGGCCAGGGAATGTGCACGAAATGCGTCAGAACGACATCCGGGCACTGCTCGCGGACCCAGTCGGCGACCAGGTAGAAGTGGTAGTCCTGCAGCAGGACCAGCGCCTTGCCGCCGCGGGAGCGGACCTCACTGACCACCGCGTCGGCGTAGGCCCGGTTGACCGCCGCGTAGCCGTTCTCGAAGGCGTCGTGCTCGGCCCGGGTCAGCACCGGCGACAGCGACCGGCCGTAGAGCCCGTGCTGGATGAACCACAGGATCGGATTCGACCAGACGCTGTAGAAGTCGGCGTAGGCCGCCGGGTCGGTCACGACGAGCCGGACCCGGATGGCCGGGCCGTCGGGCTCGCCGTCGACGATGAGGTGCGGCTGCGGATGGGTCTGGACGACGATCGAGCCCTCGGGGTTCTCCCCGGCGACGACGGTGTCCTCCTCGCTGGCGGCGCCGCACACCCAGACAGCTTCGTCGAGGTGTTCGGCGAGCCCGGACAGGGCGGAGACGAGGCCGCCGGCCCCGCGGTTGACGGTGCGGCCGGAGGCGTCACGGTCGAAGCTGATGGGACCCCGGTTGGACAGGAGCACGAGAGGCAGGTTTAGGGGGTTGAAGTCCGACACGGCGGATGCAGCCTCCTGGTCACGGGCGGTACTCGGCGTCCGGTGCCCTGCGGTGGCGCCAGCGCCCGGGCGCACGGGGACAATCCGGACTGTAGTGAGCCCCGGACGCGGATGCACCGCGTTGCGGGGCGCCCAGGACGTTGTTACCCAGACCTTCACCTGGTCACTGCACAGATCAGACCGACATCTGGGAGTGATGCCTTTGGGGTTGGCCGGCATCCATTGCAGCTCTCAGCTATTGAGGATGCCTCGATTGGTTACCGCCGGCGCCCTCAGAGCCCGTCTCGGTAGTCACGGACCTCCTGCACCGCCGATCCGAGCGAAGCAAGCGACATCTGCAATGTGTCACGCGTCTCGACGAGGGCACTGGTCAACTGGTCCACGGCTCGGTGCTCACTGCCGTCGGTCGCCGCGATCACCATCGCCTGCGCCTCCTCCAGCATGCTCAGCGCGCCCTCCAACTGGCCGGCGACCTCCTCGGTCCGCCGGAACGCCTCGTCGAGCTGCGCCTTGACGTCGGCGATCGTGCCTGACACCTGTCCTCATCCCTTCCTGGACCCGCCGGCCCGCGCGCCGGACGCCGACTGCTGCTCCGCCGGCGCGCCGAGCCCGAGTCCGAACCGGGCCGCCGCGGCCAGCGAGAGAAGCGCAGCGG
>NZ_JALKFU020000144.1 GCF_023242965.2 Frankia sp. AgKG'84/4 | reverse complement strand
GTGTTCGGGTCGCCGGAGGGGTTGTTGGATGAGACGGTGTTCACCCAGGCTGGTTTGTTCGCGGTGGAGGTTGCGCTTCTGCGCCTGTTGGGGTCGTGGGGTGTGGAGCCGGATGTGGTGATGGGGCATTCGATTGGTGAGGTGACGGCGGCGTTCGCGGCGGGAGTGCTGTCGTTGGGGGATGCCTGCACGGTGGTGGCTGCGCGGGGTCGGTTGATGCAGGCGTTGGAGCCGGGTGGGGTGATGGTCGCGGTGAATGCGGCGGAGGAGGAGGTGCGGCCGTTCCTGACTGGTGGTGTGGATCTGGCTGCGGTGAATGGGCCGGTGTCGGTGGTGTTGTCGGGTGATGAGGTGCCGGTGCTGGCGGCGGCGGAGGTTCTGCGGGCGCGGGGGTGCAGGGTTCGGCGGCTGGTTGTGTCGCATGCTTTTCATTCGGCTCGGATGGAGCCGATGCTCGCGGAGTTCGTGGCTTTGTTGGCGGGTGTTTCCTGGGGTTCCGCGAGGATTCCGGTGGTGTCGAACGTGACGGGTGCGGTCGCGGAGCCGAGGCTTTTGTCCTCGTCGGACTACTGGGCTGCTCATGTGCGCCGGCCAGTCCGTTTCCACGATGGTGTTGGGGCGTCGGGTGGTGAGGTGTTCGTCGAGGTTGGTCCGGGTGCGGCGTTGTCCGGTGTGCTGGCCGAGGCCGCCCCGGTTGTTGCGGCGCTGCGGGATGACCGGTCGGAGGTTGTGACCGTGCTGACCGCGGCCGCGGAGTTGTTTGTTCGGGGTCGGGAGGTCGACTGGGCGGCGACTCTGCCGGCGGGAAGCGTCGGCGATGGTGTCGATCTGCCGACCTACGCGTTCGATCATCGGCATTACTGGTTGGCGATGGCGAGGCACAGTGACCCGGTCGCGGTCGGTCAGGCCGATGTGGATCATCCGCTGTTGGGTGCGTTGGTGAGTCGTCCGGACGGCGGTCTGGTGTTTACGTCGCGGTTGTCGTTGCGAACGGATCCGTGGCTTGCCGATCATGCTGTTGGTGGTGTGGTTCTCGTGGCGGGGACCGGGCTGGTCGAGTTGGCGGTGCGGGCGGGTGACGAGGCGGGTGCTCCGCTGGTGCGGGAGCTGGTGATCGAGGCGCCGTTGGTGGTTCCCGACCGGGGTGGGTTGCGGGTGCAGGTCGGTGTGTCGGCCGTGGGTGCGGACGCGACCCGCACCGTCGAGATCCACTCGGCGTTGGAGGACGGCTCGGCCTGGACCAGGCATGCCACCGGCATCCTTGCCCCGCCAGCGCCAGCGCCAGTGCCAGTGCCGGCGCTGGCGCTGGCCTGGCCACCGCCTGGCGCGGAACCGGTTCCCCTGGACCCGAGAGGCTTCTACGCCGACCTGGCTGAGCGGGGCTACGCCTACGGCCCGGCCTTTCAGGGCCTGCGGGCGGCGTGGCGTGACGGCGAGAGCATCTACGCCGAGGTCGAGCTACCCGCGGCCGAACGCGAAACCGCCACCCGGTTCGCCCTGCACCCAGCCCTCCTCGACGCCGCCCTACACACCAACGGTCTGCGCCCGAGGCCCGACCGGGCTGGTGGCGAAGACCCGGAGCCCGGCTCACCGACCACCGTGCTGCCGTTCGCCTGGACCGGGGTGAGCCTGCTCGCGACCGGTGCGGACGCCCTGCGGGTCCGGGTCACCCCGGCCGGTCCGGACCGGCCGGACACCGTCCGGCTGGATGCCACCGACGGCACCGGCGCACTTGTCCTCACCGCCGACGCCATCGTCTTTCGACCCGTGTCCGAGGCTCAGCTCGCGGCCGCCCCAGCCGGCGATGCCCTGTACCGGGTCGACTGGGTCGCCCTGGTTGAACCGACCGGCGAGCCGCGACCCGCGTCGGGCGTCACCGTCGTGGAGACGGAGTCGCAGGACGCGCTCACCGCGACGACGGACACCCTCGCGGCGCTGCAGACCTGGCTCGAGGCGCAGGCTGGCGCCGCCGCGTCCCGCTCCGCCGAGCCGGTGGACTCCCGGTTGGTGGTGGTCACCCGAAGCGGTGTGCCGGCCGGGGACACCGCCGCGCCAGAGACGGCGGCGGCCGCGGTATGGGGACTGGTCCGGGCCGCGCAGGCCGAACATCCGGGCCAGGTCGTGCTGCTCGACGTCGACGAGGGATCGTCGGCGGCTGTCCTCGGGCGGGCGCTGGCTACCGGCGAACCGCAGGTGGCTGTCCGGGGCGGAGCCCTGCTGGCGCCCCGCCTCGCCCGGGTGCCGGCGACGGCGGACGCTGCTCCGATCACGGTGCGGCAGGGCGGGACGGTGCTGGTCACCGGAGGCACCGGCGCGTTGGGGCGGCTGGTGGCCGAGCACCTCGTCACCCGCCACGGCGTGCGGCATCTGCTGCTGGTCGGCCGACGTGGGCAGGCTGCCCCGGGCATCGGTGCGAGTGTCGCCCGGCTGCGGGAGCTGGGCGCGGACGTCGAGGTTCGCGCCTGCGACGTCAGCGACGCCGATGCCCTGGCGGCGGTCGTGGGCGGCATCGATCCTGCGCATCCGCTGCGTGGAATCGTGCACGCCGCCGGTGTTCTCGACGACGGTGTCGTCACCGCGCTGACCCCCGAGCGGGTGGCGGGGGTGTTCGCGGCGAAGGTCCGCGCCGCGGAGCACCTCGCGCGGCTGGCCGACGGCCTGGCGGCCGGCGCCCAGGGCGATCTGGACCTGTTCGTCCTGTTCTCCTCTGCCTCCGGTGTCCTGGGCTCACCGGGCCAGGGAAACTACGCCGCAGCCAACGCCTACCTCGACGCTCTCGCCCACCGCCGCCGAGCCGCCGGGCACACCGCGACGTCGCTGTCCTGGGGCCCCTGGCAGCAGGACGGCGCGATGACGGACGGCATGCGTCATCGCGACCGGGCATCCGCCCACCTCGGCATCCTTCCCCTGACACCGGACCAGGGCCTGGCGCTGTTCGACCGGGCGCTGGCGACCGCCCGGCCCCAGCTCGTGCCGATCAGGCTCGACCTGCGCGTCCTGCGGGCCCAGCCCGGCCCGGCCGCACCACCACTGCTACGCGAGCTCGTGCCCCCCGGCCGGCGCGGTGCGAGGGGCGGCTCCGACGACCCGCGCGACCTCGTCCGCCGGCTGTCCGGGTTGGCCGACCCGCAGCGGGACGAGCTGCTGCTGGGCGTCGTCCGGGCCCGGGTCGCGGCCGTCCTCGGTCTCTCCGGACCGCAGGACGTCGAGCCCGAGACCGCCTTCAAGGAAGCCGGTTTCGACTCGCTCACCTCGGTCGAGCTGCGCAACCGGCTGCGTGAGGCGACCGGCCTCACCCTGCCCGCCACCGTGGTCTTCGACCATCCGACTCCGCTGGCCCTGTCCCGCCACCTGCTGGAAAGACTCGCGCCGGCCGGCCCCGCGCCGGGCCAGCCCACGCTGGAGACCGACGAAGCCGTCCTGCGGTCCGCGCTGGCCAGCCTGCCCCTGGAGCGGTTCCGGCAGGCCGGCCTGCTCGACGCCCTGCTGCGACTCGCACGCACGACCAGCGTCGAGCCGGCCGCCGCGACGGAGCCGGAGGCGCTGCCGATCGCCGAACTCAACGTCGACGACCTCGTCCGGCTGGCTCTGGGCCGCGAGGGGTCCTCGGAACCGCGTTCGACCTGGACTGAAGGGGGCTAAGCGTGAGCGCGTCCTACGAAACGGTCGTCGACGCCCTGCGGACCTCACTGGCGGAGGTCGGCTCGCTGCGCAAGCGGAACCAGGAGCTGCTGGACGCGGCTCGTGAGCCCATCGCGATCGTCGGAATGGCGTGCCGGCTTCCCGGTGGAGTCGCCGGGCCGGACGACCTGTGGTCGATGGTGACCGAGAACCGGGATGGGATCACCGCCTTCCCGGACGACCGGGGCTGGGATCTCGACGCCCTGTTCGCCCCCGACCCCGACCGCACCGGGACCTCGTATGTCGACCGCGGCGGATTCCTGCACGAGGCCGGGCGCTTCGACGCCGGCTTCTTCGGAATCTCCCCGCGGGAGGCGCTCGCGATGGACCCGCAGCAGCGCCTGTTACTCGAGGTCTCCTGGGAGGCCGTCGAGAACGCCGGTATCCCGGCGACCTCGTTGCGGGGCGCCGACGTCGGCGTGTTCACCGGCATCATGGGCGTCGACTACTTCGCCGGGGGCAGTGTGCCACCCGAACTGGAGGGTTTCACCGGTACCGGGGCGGCGTCGAGCGTCGCCTCCGGGCGCGTGTGCTACGTGTTCGGGTTCGAAGGTCCGGCTGTCACCGTCGACACGGCCTGCTCGTCGTCGTTGGTCACGATCCATCTCGCCGGTCAGGCGCTGCGCCGCGGCGATTGCTCGCTGGCGCTGGCCGGCGGGGCCACGGTGATGGCCACGCCAGGCCTGTTCGTGGACTTCTCCCGCCAGCGAGGGCTGGCCACCGATGGCCGCTGCAAGTCGTTCGCGGACGCCGCCGACGGCACCGGCTGGGGTGAGGGCGCCGGGGTGCTGGTGCTGGAGCGACTCTCCGACGCGCGGGCCCGCGGCCATCGGGTGCTGGCCCTCGTGCGCGGGTCGGCGGTGAACCAGGACGGCGCCTCGAACGGGCTGACGGCGCCGAGCGGGCCGTCCCAGCAACGGGTGATCCGTCGGGCACTGGCCGCCGCCGGACTCACGCCGACGGACGTGGACGTAGTGGAGGGACACGGGACCGGGACGAGGCTGGGCGACCCGATCGAGGCGCAGGCGCTGCTGGCGACCTACGGGCAGGGCAGACGAGCCGGCCGGCCGCTGTGGCTGGGGTCGTTGAAGTCGAACATCGGTCATGCCCAGGCCGCCGCCGGCGTCGCCGGCGTGATCAAGATGGTGCAGGCGATGCGCCACGGGGTGCTGCCTGCGACGCTGCATGTCGACGAGCCGAGTCGGCAGGTGGACTGGTCGACCGGTGCGGTCCGGCTGGTCACCGAGTCGCGGCCCTGGCCGGATGACGGGCGGCCGCGGCGGGCGGGGGTGTCGTCGTTCGGGGTCAGCGGTACGAACGCCCATCTCGTTCTCGAACAGGCACCGGGCGAATCGGACCCCGCCCCCGCTGCGGCGCAGGCCCGGTCCGCGGCGCAGACCACGACGGTGCCCCTGGTCCTGAGCGCGCGCGGCGCCCCCGCGCTGGCGGGTCAGGCCGGCCGGCTCGCCGCCTACCTGCGCGGGCACGACACCGCGCTGGCGGACCTCGCCGACGCCCTGCTGACCCGGCGGGTCCGGATGCCCGACCGGGCCGTCGTGCTGGCCACCTCCACGGCCGAGGCCCGGACGGGCCTGGCCGCCCTGGCCCGGTCCGAACCGGCCCCGAACGTCGTCGCCGGCCTCGGCGGGCGACCCGGGACGGTGGTTTTCGTCTTCCCCGGGCAGGGTTCCCAGCGGCCGGGGATGGGCCGCGAACTCCGCCGCCGGTTCCAGGTCTACGCCGATGCCTTCGACGAGACCTGTGCCCTGCTCGACGAACGGCTCGGCGCCGCCGCCGGACCTGGCGTGCGCACCGTGGTGCTCGCGCCAGACGGCACGGAACACGCCCGCCGCCTGGACCGGACGGTCTACACGCAGGCCGGACTGTTCGCGGTCGAGGTCGCGCTGGCCCGCCTGCTCGAGTCGTGGGGCATCCGAGCAGGCCTGATGATCGGTCACTCGATCGGCGAGATCACGGCCGCGCACCTGGCCGGTGTGCTGTCGCTGCCCGACGCCGCCGCGGTCGTGGCCGCCCGCGGCCGGCTGATGGAGTCACTGCCGGCGGGCGGCGTGATGGTCGCGATGGGCGCCGGGCCGGACGCCGTGGCGGAGTTCCTCGGCGACGGTGTCGATCTCGCCGCGGTCAACGGGCCGGACGCGGTTGTCCTGTCCGGCGATGAGGCAGCCGTGCTGGCCGTCGCCGCCACGATGCGCGAGCGGGGCGTCCGTACCCGGCGGCTGCCGGTGTCGCACGCCTTCCACTCCGCCCGGATGGGGCCCGTGCTGGCCGAGTTCGGCGCGGTCCTGAGACAGGTGCGGTGGAACCCGCCCGCGGTGCCGGTCATCTCAAACCTGACCGGCGAGATCGCCGGTGACGAGCTCGCCACCCCGAGCTACTGGGCGGATCACGTGCGCCGGACCGTCCGGTTCGCCGACGGCGTGCGGGCCGCGATTACCGCGGGCGCGGGAGTGTTCCTCGAGGTGGGACCGGGCGCCGCGCTCTCCGGCCTGACCGCCGCGGCCGGTCGGCCCGGCGTGTCGCTGATGCGCGACGGCCGGCCCGAGATCCAGACCGCCCTCGCCGCCGCGGCCGAGCTGTTCACCCGCGGCGTCGAGGTCACCTGGGCGGCGGCGCTGCCGGCGGGCAGCACCGGGGCGGGTATCGAGCTGCCGACCTACGCCTTCGATCACCAGCACTACTGGCTGCCCGCGACCGTCCCGGCCGAGCCCGCTGTGCTCGGCCAGTCCAGCGCCGACCATCCCCTGCTCGGCGCTGTGGTCGACCTGCCGCGCGACCGAGGCGTGGCCCTGACCTCCCGTCTTTCGCTGCGCACCCACCCCTGGCTGGCCGACCATGCCATCGGCGGCGTCGTGCTGGTGCCCGGAACCGGGCTGGCGGAGCTCGCCATCCGGGCCGGCGACGAGGCCGGCTGCGGGGTTCTGCGCGAACTCGTGATCGAAAGTCCGCTCGTGGTGCCCCGCAAGGGCGGCGTCCGGGTACATGTGGCCCTCGGCGGGCTGTCTCTCGACGGGCTGGCGGGCGACGGGCTGGCGGGCGACGGGCTGGCGGGCGACGGGCTGGCCGGCGACGGGTCGCCGGCCGGCCGCACGGTCGAGATCTGGTCCGCGCCGGACGAGTCCACCGGGTGGACTCGGCACGCCAGCGGGACTCTGATGGCGACCGAGACACCTGACCCCCAGCCTGAGCCCGACCCCGATCTCGCGGCCTGGCCGCCGGCGGGGGCCGCGCCGGTCGACCTCGCCGGCGGATACGAGCTGCTCGCCCAGGCCGGGTACGAGTACGGGCCGGCGTTCCGCTGTGTCCGGTCGGTGTGGCGACGCGGGGCCGATGTCTTCGCCGAGGTCGCCGTGGCGCCCGAGGACCGGGCCGTCGCGGCTGCCTGCGGCATCCATCCCGGACTGCTCGACGCCGCCCTGCACTGCGCTGTGTTGGCCGCTGCCGCGGAGGGCGAGGCTGCGGGCCCGCGCGCGGACGGCGGGCCGGAGGAACCGGTGATCCGGCTCCCGTTCGCCTGGAACGGCCTGCGTCTGCGCGCCGCGGGCGCGACGTCGCTGCGGGTACGGGTGCGCCAGCCCGGGCCCGACACCCTCGTCCTCGCGGCAGCCGACATCACCGGCGCCGTCGTCGTGACGCTCGATTCGCTCGTCTCCCGAGTCGTCACCGCCGACCAGCTCCTCGCCGCCGGTGCGCGCGGCGTGTCCGGTCCGGACTCGCTCTACGAGATCGAGTGGCGCCCGGTGGCGTCCCCGCAGGACCCGCCAGCCGACTCGGGGGCGCGTCCCGAGCGGAGCGTGCTCGAGGTCCGCGGCGACGATCCGCTCATGGAGACGGCCAGGGTCCTGGCGGTGCTCCAGGATCGGCTCGCCGGCGACTCCGGCGTGCTTTCCCCGCGCGGGCCGCTGGTCGTCGTAACCCGCGCGGCAGTGGCCGTCGGGCCCGAGGCGGCCGTCGACCCTCGGTGCGGCCCGGCGGGCGGCGCCGTATGGGGGCTGGTTCGGGCGGCCCAGGCGGAGAACCCGGGCCAGTTCGTCCTCGTCGACCTCGACCCCACCGGGGGTTCACTGCCGGACCTCCTGCCCGACGGCGAACCGCAGCTCGCCGTCCGCGGGTCCACCCTGCTCACGCCCCGGTTGATCCGTGCGTCCAGCACGTCGACCACCGGCCAGCACCCGCCATCGCCGTTCGACCCCGCCGGCACCGTGCTGATCACCGGCGGCGTCGGCTCGCTGGGCCGAAGGCTGGCCGCCCATCTGGTGACCGAGCACGGTGTGCGACACCTCGTCCTCGTCAGTCGCCGCGGCGCGGCCACTGACGGCGCTGGCGAACTCGTCGAACGGCTGCGCGAGGTGGGTGCGCACAGCGTCGAGATCGTCGCCCTCGACGTCTCGGATGCGGATGGTGTCGCCGCGCTGACCGCTCGGCTGGCCGCGCGGCGGCGGCTGAGCGGGGTGATCCACGCCGCCGGCGTGTTCGACGCCGGGATCGTGACGCGGACCAACCCGGACCGGCTGGCGGAGGTCTTCGCGGCCAAGGCCCTCTCGGCACGTAACCTCGACGACGCCACCCGCGCCCTCGACCTGGACGTCTTCGTGACGTTCTCCTCCGTCTCCGGCACCTTCCTCGGCGCCGGAACCGGCGCGTACGGCGCCGCGAACGCCTACCTCGACACCCTCATGGCAGCCCGCCGGGCCCAGGGCCGGCCCGGCCTCTCGCTGGCCTGGGGGCCGTGGCGGCAGGACGGCGGCATGGCCGACGGCGTCGACGACCTGGCCCGGGACCGGATGCGTCGCCGCGGCGGTGCTGTCCCGCTGGAACCGGCCGAGGGCCTGGCCCTGTTCGACGCCGCGCTCGCCGGTACCAGCGCCCTGATGGTGCCGGTCCGACTTGACCTCGCCGCGCTGCGCGAGAACGGGCCCGTGCCCCCGCTGCTGCGCGACCTCGTGCCCGCCGGTCGCCAGCGCGCCCGCGCCGGCTCGCCGGGCGGCGCCCGGACGGGCACCCTGGCCGGACGGCTGGCCGGCCTCGACGACAACGCCCGCGCGGACCTGCTACTCGATATCGTCCGCGCCCAGGTGGCCGCCGTGCTGGGGCATGACAGCGGCGGCCGGGTGCAGCCCGACACGGCGTTCCGGGACGCCGGTTTCGACTCGCTGACAGCGGTCGAGCTGCGCAACCGGCTGCGCGAGGAAAGCGGCGTCAATCTCGCCGCGACGGTTGTGTTCGACTATCCCTCGCCGCGTGCGCTGGCCTCGTTCCTGCTCGGTGAGCTCGGCGGCTCGGACCAGCCGACGGTCGCGGAGCCGGTCCGGGCCGCCGCCGCGACGGAGCCGCTGGCCGTGGTCGGGATGGCCTGCCGGCTGCCCGGCGGCGTGCGCTCCCCGGGCGAGCTGTGGCGACTGCTGCGCGACGGCGGTGATGGTGTGACCGGATTCCCCGACGATCGCGGCTGGGACCTCGACGACGTGTTCGACCCGGACGCCGTCCCGGGCGCCGACCCCGGCGCCGAGCGAGCGGGCCGCTCCTACGTCGACCGGGGTGGTTTTCTGCACGAGGCGGGTCGGTTCGATCCGGGGTTCTTCGGTATCTCGCCGCGTGAGGCTGTCGCGATGGATCCACAGCAGCGGTTGCTGTTGGAGACGTCGTGGGAGGCGTTGGAGCGGGCTGGTCTGGATGCGGCCGGTCTCCGGGGCACCGATGTCGGGGTGTTCACCGGGATCATGGGCGTCGACTATTACGCCGGAGCGACTGTTCCGGCGGAGGTCGGCGGGTTCGCGATGACCGGGGCCGGCGCGAGCGTGGCGTCCGGACGGGTGTCGTACGTGTTCGGGTTCGAGGGCCCGGCGGTCACCGTGGACACGGCTTGTTCGTCCTCGTTGGTCGCGATCCACCTGGCCGCGCAGGCGCTGCGCCAGGGCGAGTGCTCGCTGGCCCTGGCCGGCGGGGCCACGGTGATGGCCAGCCCCGGCATCTTCATGGAGTTCTCCCGCCAGGGCGCGCTCGCGGCCGACGGGCGGTGCAAATCCTACGCGGACGCCGCCGACGGAACAGGCTGGGCCGAAGGCGTCGGTGTCGTCGTGCTGGAGCGCCTCTCGGATGCCCGCCGCCACGGCCACCAGGTCCTCGCGCTGGTCCGGGGCTCGGCGGTGAACCAGGATGGCGCCTCGAACGGCCTGACCGCGCCGAACGGGCCGGCCCAGCAGCGGGTGATCCGACGCGCGCTGGCGAACGCGGGCCTGTCCGCCGGTGACATCGACGCCGTCGAGGGCCACGGTACGGGCACCAGGCTCGGCGACCCGATCGAAGCCCAGGCGCTCATCGCGACCTACGGCCGGGACCGGCCCGCCGGACGGCCGCTCTGGCTCGGATCGCTGAAATCCAACATCGGCCACGCACAGGCGGCCTCGGGCGCGGCCGGTGTGATCAAGATGGTGCAGGCCCTGCGGCACGCCGTCCTGCCCGCCACGCTGCACGTCGACGCGCCGTCCAGCCAGGTCGACTGGAGCGCCGGCACGGTGGAGCTGCTCACCCACGCCCGGCAGTGGCCGGCCACCGGCCGGCCGCGGCGGGTCGGTGTGTCCTCGTTCGGGCTCAGCGGCACCAACGCGCACATCATCCTGGAGCAGGCACCCGAGGAATCGCCGGAGCCGGGAGGCCCCGCGCCCGCGCCGGACTCCGCCGGGGAGACCGGCCCCGGCGTCCGCCCGCCGGCCGAATCGGGCCTCGTTCCGATCGTGATCTCCGCGCGCGGCCCGCGGG